>DATIUU010000111.1:0-6018 GCA_035466635.1 Woeseiaceae bacterium | reverse complement strand
GAAATCGGCAGAGCCGGGCAATGCGTCTTACTACTATTCCATGACGCGCTGGCTGACCGACGGTTCGCTGCGGCTGGGCGACGACACCTTCGGCGTCTCCGGCCTGTCGTGGCTCGACCGGGAGTGGAGCACGAGCGCGCTTGGCGCCGACCAGCTCGGCTGGGACTGGTTCGCGCTGCAGTTGTCCGACGGCAGCGACCTGATGTTCTACAACCTGAGGAAGCTGGACGGCAGCCAGGCCCAGCACAGCGCCGGCACGTGGATCGACGCGGACGGCGCGTCGTTGCACCTCGAGCGTGACGACGTCGAGATCACGGTCACGGACACGTGGGAGAGCCCGGCAGGCGGCGTCTACCCCTCGGCCTGGACCCTGCGCGCGCCGGCGCGAGGGCTCGAATTGCAGATACGGCCGGTCATGGCCGACCAGGAACTGTTCACGACCGTGCGCTACTGGGAAGGCGCGGTGGACGTCGAGGGCGAACGCAATGGTTTGCCCGTCACGGGGCGTGGCTACGTCGAACTCACGGGCTACGCCCCGTAGGATCGGGCCTGGACACGCGATCGCGGTTCGAGAACCGCTCCTACAGCGAAACGAATCGCCCGCAGGAGCGGGCCCGAGCTTGCGGTTCGACAACCGCGCCTGCGACGATGCGACCACCTGCAGGAGCGGGCCTCGGCCCGCGACCGTTCACTGTTGCGAGATACTCGCGACGAGCGCTTCCCAGCTCGTGACCGGCAGCTCGCAGTGCGTGCCGAGGCAGCGGTAGGCGACGGTCTGGCCGTCCACGGGGGCGCGCTCGGCGAGCGCGCCGGGCAATACGTCTTCGCCGCGGCCGATCGCGAACACCAGGCGGCGCGGCGCATAGAGCCTGGCCGCGGCGTCGCGCCAGCGCGCGGTTTCGTCCTCGTCGCCGCGGATGATCACGATCTCCGGGTGCGCGAGGTACTCCTCGAGCGCCGTCAGCAGCGTGACGTGTCCGTGCGGGTACTCGTCCATGGCGCGCCAGGCAGCGCGTAGCGTTCGTTCGGCGGCAGCGAGGTAGCGCGTCTCGCCCAGCAGGAAGCCGAGCCGCTGCAGCGCGAACGCCGCGATGCCGTTGCCCGAGGGCACGGATTCGTCGGCCAGCGGCTTGGGCCGGTGGATCAGTTCTTCGTGATCGTTGGCGGTGAAGAAGAAGCCGCCGCTTGCCGGGTCCTCGAAGTGCTCGAGCAGCGTGTCGGCAAGCGCTACCGCGAACTGCAGGTGTGGCGTCGACCATCGCGCCTGCAGCAACTCCAGCAGCGCGTCGAGCAGGAAAGCATGATCGTCGAGGTAGGCCGGGAAACGCGCTTCGCCGTCCTTGTAACTCGCGCGCAGGCGCCCGTCGACAACGAGCGTCCCGCGTATGAAGTCGACGGCCGTTGCCGCCGCGTCGACGAGATCGTCGCGTTCGAGCCCGTGGCCGGCGATCGCGAGGCCGCGAATTGCGAGCGCGTTCCAGGCCGTCAGCTGCTTCTCGTCGCGCCCCGGCGCGACCCGCTTGGCGCGAACCTCGAGTAGCAGTCGTTTGCCGCGCTCGAGCGCCGCGCGCGCATCGTCCTCCGCGACGCCGGCGCCAGCGGCGACGTCCTCGATCGAGCGCCGCACGGTAAGGTGCCAGCGGCCCTCGAAATTGGCGGGCTCGTCCAGCCCGAAACGGCTCGCGAAGATCGCGTAATCGCCGTCGTCCAGCAGCCCGCGGACCTCGTCGGGGGTCCAAAGGTAGTAACGCCCTTCCTCGCCCTCGGAGTCGGCGTCGCGCGTGGCGTAGAAGCCGCCTTCGGGCGAGCGCATGTCCGCCAGCATCCAGTCCGCCGTCGCATTCGCCACCGCGGCGAAATACTCGTCGCCGGTCGCGAGAAAAGCCTGGGCGTAGAGCGCCAGCAGCGGGCCGTTGTCGTACAGCATCTTCTCGAAATGCGGGATCTGCCAGTAGCGGTCCACGGAGTAGCGGCAGAAGCCGCCGCCGACGTGGTCGAACAGGCCGCCGTCCGCCATGCGCGTGAGCGTCAGGGTGGCCATGTAGAGGGCGTCGAGATCGGGGTCGTCATCGCCGGCCGTGTCGCGCCAGTGCCGCAGCAGCCGGTCGATCGTCGTCGGGTGCGGAAACTTGGGGGCGCTGCCGAAGCCGCCGAATTCGCTGTCGAAGGTCCGCTCGAGCGCCGTCCGGATTTTCCCGAGCGGTGCCGCCGTGATGGCGAGTTCGTCACCCGCCGCCGGCGGCTCGAGCCGGCCGAGCACCTCCGTGATCTTCGCGCCCTGGCGCCGGACCTCGTCGCGCTGTTCCCGGAAATACGTGGCCACGCTCCGCAGCAGATCGCTGAAGGCCGGCATGCCGTAGCGCGCCTCGTTCGGGAAATAGGTGCCGCCGAAGAACGGCCGCCGGTCGTCCGGATCGATGAACATCGTGAGCGGCCAGCCGCCGGTCCGCTGCGTCAGGAGCTGCTGCGCGGTCTGGTAGATCTTGTCGACGTCGGGCCGCTCCTCGCGGTCGACCTTGATGTTCACGAACAGCTCGTTCATGACCGCGGCCGTGGCGTCGTCCTCGAACGATTCGTGCGCCATGACGTGGCACCAGTGACACGCGGAATAGCCGATCGACAGCAGCACCGGCTTTCCCTGTTCGCGGGCGAGGGCGAACGCGTCGTCGCCCCACGGGTACCAGTCGACGGGGTTGTCGGCGTGCTGCAGCAAGTAGGGGCTGGTTTCTTTTGCGAGTCGGTTCGGCATCTCGGCATTTCGCGGACGGCGGATCACTATAGCGTATCGCCGGGAATTGTTAGACTACCGGCCACCGAATCCACCGCCGGAACCTCCCGCATGCTGACATATCCCGAGATCGATCCGGTCATCTTCTCGATTTTCGGCCTCAAGATCCGCTGGTACGGCATGATGTACGTGCTCGGCTTCCTCGCGGGCTGGTGGCTTGCGCGGCGGCGCAGCCGGCAGCCGTGGTCGACGATCACGCCCCAGCAGGTCGACGACCTGGTTTTCTACGTGATGCTCGGCGTCATCGCCGGCGGGCGGCTCGGCTACATCCTGTTCTACGGCTGGGCCAACATGTCCGAGGACCCGCTCTACATCGTCAAGATCTGGCAGGGCGGCATGTCGTTCCACGGCGGCCTCGCCGGCGTGCTCATCGCGATGTGGCTCCACGGCCGCAAGCTCGGCCGGACGATGTGGCAGATGACCGATTTCGTGGCCCCGCTGGTGCCGCTCGGTCTCGGCTTCGGGCGCATCGGCAACTTCATCAACGGCGAACTGTGGGGCAAACCGACCGACGTGCCGTGGGCCTTCGAGGTTCCGGACCACGTCTTCGCGGGGTTCAGCGCCGGCGCCGAAGTATTGCACCCGACGATGCTCTACGAGGCCGCACTGGAGGGGCTCGTGCTGTTCCTGATCCTGTGGTGGTTCTCGTCCAGGGAGCGGCCGTACATGTCCGTATCCGGGCTGTTCCTGTTGCTGTACGGCGTATTCCGCTTCTGCATCGAGTTCTACCGGGTGCCGGACGCGCACATCGGCTACCTGGTCGCCGACTGGGTTACCATGGGCCAGGTGCTCAGCACGCCGATGATCATCGCCGGTGCGGTACTGCTGTACCTCGCCTACCGCCCAAACGCAAACAAGGAGGCAACTACCTGACATGCAACAGTATTTGTCCTTCATGCGGCACGTCCGCGAGCACGGCACGCGCAAGCAGGATCGCACCGGCACCGGCACGCTGTCGGTCTTCGGCTACCAGATGCGCTTCGATCTCGGCGCGGGCTTTCCGCTCGTCACCACGAAGCGCCTGCACACGAAGTCCATCATCCATGAACTGCTGTGGTTCCTGAGCGGCGACCAGAACACGCGCTACCTGACCGAGAACGGCGTTTCCATCTGGAACGAGTGGGCGGACGAGGAGGGTAACCTCGGCCCGATCTACGGCGTGCAGTGGCGCAGCTGGCCCGCGCCCGACGGTTCGTCGATCGACCAGGTCAGCCAGGTGGTGCAACAGCTGAAGCAAGACCCGGATTCGCGCCGCATCATCGTGAGCGCATGGAACGTGGGCGAACTCGACAAGATGGCGCTGCCGCCGTGCCATTGCCTGTTCCAGTTCTACGTTGCCGACGGCAAGCTGTCGTGCCAGCTGTACCAGCGCAGCTGCGACATATTCCTCGGCGTGCCCTTCAACATCGCCTCGTATGCCTTGCTGACGCACATGCTGGCGCAGCAATGCGACCTCGGCGTCGGCGATTTCGTCTGGACCGGCGGCGACTGCCATCTCTATACCAACCACCTCGAGCAGGCGGACGAGCAGCTCTCGCGCAAGCCCCTGCCGTTGCCGCGTCTCGCGATAAAGCGCCGGCCGCAAAGCATCTTCGACTACCGCTTCGAGGACTTCGAGATCCTCAACTACGAGGCGCACCCGCACATCCGGGCAGCCGTCGCGGTATGACCGTCAGTCTCGTCGTCGCGGCGTCGAAGAACAACGTAATCGGCCGTGATCGCGGGCTTCCGTGGCACCTCCCGGACGATCTGAAGCATTTCAAGCGGATCACGACCGGCAAGCCGGTCATCATGGGGCGCAGGACTTTCGAGTCGATCGGCAAGCCGCTGCCCGACCGGCGCAACATCGTGATGACACGCGATGCCGACTATGCCGCCGAGGGCTGCGACGTCGTGTCCTCGGTCGGCGAGGCGCTCGAGCTCGTCGGTGACGCCGACGAGGTGATGGTCATCGGCGGCGGGCAGGTTTACCGCGAATTCCTGCCACATGCCAGCCGCATCTACCTGACCCGGGTGCAGGCGGAAGTCGAGGGCGACACGTACTTTTTCGACATCGACCCGGGCCATTGGCAATTGGTGTCATCGGAGCGCCATGACGCTGACGACAGGCACCACTATGCGTTCGACCTGATGGTCTTCGAATGGCGGCCGGCGTGATTCAGGCGCTGTCGAGGGCCTGCTGCAACCGTTCTGCGCACTCGAATACGTCCCCAAAGCCGTTGTAGAGCGGCGCCGGCGCGAGCCGGATGACGTCCGGTTCGCGCCAGTCGCCGATGACGTTGAGTTCCGCGAGGCGCTCGAACAGCCGCCGGGCGTCCAGCCCCGGGTCCTTGACCACCAGCGACAGCTGGCAGCCGCGCGCCGTCGCCGGCGTGATGATGCCGATGCGGTCCCCGCAGCGATGCCGCACGAGCCACTCCAGGTAGCCCGTGAGGCGCCGCGATTTTTCGATCAGCCGGTCAAGCCGGGCTTCACCGAAGATCTCGAGCGACGCGAGCACCGGCGCGAACGACAACACCGGCGGGCAGCTGAGCTGGAAGGCGTCCGCGCCGGGCGCCGGGTCGAATTCGTCGCGCCTCTCGAAGCGCGTCGCTTCGTCGTTACCCCACCAGCCGCGGAGCTGCTCGACCCGGCCGGGCACGAGATGGCGCTCGTGCACGAACGCGCCGGCGATCGCGCCCGGTCCGCCGTTCAGGTACTTGTAGCTGCACCAGGCCGCGAAGTCGGGTCCCCACTCGTGCAGGTCGAGCGCGACGTTGCCGATCGCGTGCGCGAGGTCGAACCCGACCTTGCAGCCGTGCTTGCGCGCGAGCGCGCAGATCGCCGCCACGTCGAGTACCTGTCCCGAGTAGTACTGCACGCCCGGCAGCAGCACGAGTTCGACCTGGTCGCCCTCGCGTTGCAGCAGACCGGCGAGGTCGTCCGTGTGCAGGAGCCGGTCGTCACGCGGCCGCCACTCCAGCAGGTCGTCGCCGGGATCGCCACCGTGCAGGCGAATCTGCGATGCCGCGGCATAGCGATCCGACGGGAAGGCCGTCGACTCGACCAGGATCTTGCGCCGCCGTCCGTGCGGCCGGTAGAAGCTCGTCATCAGGACGTGCAGGTTGACCGTCAGCGTGTTCATCGCGACGACCTCCGACGGCCTGGCGCCGGCCAGGGCGGCAAGCGCGGCGGTGGCGTTGCGGTGGTAGGACACCCACGGGCGTCTTGCGTGGAAGTGGCCGTCGACG
>DATIUU010000110.1:0-5174 GCA_035466635.1 Woeseiaceae bacterium | reverse complement strand
CCGGCAACGGCGATCATCGCGCCGTTGTCGGTGCAAAACGCCATGCGCGGGTAGTGCACCTCGCCGGGGAAGCGGCTCGCCATGTCCCGGCGCAGGAGCTTGTTGGCGCCGACGCCGCCGGCGACGACGATCCGCGACAGGCCCGCGCTGTGCGCCGCGCGGATCGACTTCTCGACCAGCGTATCCACCGCGGCGCGCTGGAACGAGGCCGCGATGTCGGCCCGGCAGCCGTCGAGGTCGCCGCGCTCACTCGCCTTGCGCACCTCGAGCATCACGGCCGTCTTCAGGCCGCTGAAGCTGAAATCGTGGCCGGGGCGGTTCAGCATCGGCCGAGGAAAGTCGAAGGCACTGTCGTCGCCCTCCTCCGCGAGTTTCGCCAGCGCCGGACCGCCCGGGTAGCCGAGACCGAGCAACTTGGCGGTCTTGTCGAAGGCCTCGCCGACGGCGTCGTCGAGCGTGGTGCCGAGCAATTCGTAGTCGCCCAGTGCGCGTACCGAGATCAGCATGGAGTGCCCGCCGGATACCAGCAGTGCCAGGAACGGAAACGCGGGCGGGTCGTCTTCGAGCATCGGCGCCAGCAGGTGTCCCTCCATGTGGTGCACCGCGATGACCGGGCAGCCCCAGGCGAGGCCAAGACCGGCCGCCATGCCGCCGCCCACCATGAGCGCGCCGACGAGCCCGGGGCCGGCCGTGTACGCGATGGCGTCGGGGCGCTCCACCCCCGCTTTGGACAACACCTGCCTGATCAGCGGCAGCAGGCGCCTTACGTGGTCGCGAGACGCGATCTCCGGCACGACGCCGCCGTACACGGCGTGCAGGTCCACCTGGCTGTGCAGGGCGTCCGCGAGCAGGCCGCGTTCCGTGGAATACAGCGCCACGCCGGTCTCGTCGCAGCTGGTTTCGATCCCGAGTACGTTCATGAGGCCGCATGGTAAGGGATATTCGCCCGAATCGCTGCATCGGCGGGCCTTGCACCCCTACCGGCAGGGGGTTAAAATGCGCGGCTCTCCCGGTTCGACCCGGGATTATTTATGCCCAGAAGGAAGGCCTGATCTAAATGCCAAGTGTTCGCATAAAAGAGAACGAATATTTCGACGCCGCACTGCGCCGCTTCAAGCGCGCCTGCGAGAAAGCCGGGGTCCTCACGGAACTGCGCCGCCGCGAGTTCTACGAGAAGCCGACACAGGAGCGCAAGCGCAAGAAGGCGGCCGCCGTGAAGCGGCACATGAAGCGCGTATCCCGCGAAGATTCGAAGCGCAAGCGTCTCTACTGATTTTCCCGAGGTTCGAGGCCCTCTCGGCCCATGTCTCTAAAAAACAGCATTACCGAGGACATGAAGTCCGCGCTGAAAGCCGGCGACAAGGACCGGCTCAAGATCGTGCGCCTCATTCTCGCGGCCATCAAGCAGGTGGAGGTCGATACCCGCAAGGAACTCGACGACGCCGCGATACTCGGGGTGCTCGACAAAATGGTCAAGCAGCGCCGCGATTCCGTCGAACAATTCACAAAGGGTGGCCGTGACGACCTCGCCGCCATCGAACAGGCCGAGATCGCGGTGCTGCAAAGTTACCTGCCTGCGAAAATGGACGATGCCGAACTCGACGCGCTCATCGATGAAGTGATCGCGGCGACCGGTGCTGCAAGCGTCCGCGACATGGGCAAGGTCATGGGCGCGATCAAGTCCAGGGCCGCCGGCCGTGCGGACATGGGCGCCGTTGGCAGCCGCGTCAAGGAACGTCTCGGGGCCTGAAACCCCGTAAATAAAGCGCTGGCGAATCAGTATGGATTCGCTATGCTTGGGCGAACGGGCAGTGACCCGGGCCCCAATAACAAGAACAGGCCCTGTCAAGACCCGAAGCCGCGGAGCACACGTTTAATCAACTATGGCCGGATTGATTCCCCAGGATTTCATCGACGACCTGGTCGCAAGGGCCGATATCGTCGAGGTGATCGGCCGGCGTGTGCAGCTCAAGAAAGCCGGGCGCGAATTCAAGGCCTGCTGTCCCTTTCACGACGAGAAGACGCCATCGTTCACCGTGAGCCCGACCAAGGGCTTCTACCACTGTTTCGGCTGCGGCGCCCACGGCACTGCGCTCGGGTTCCTCATGGACTTCGATCACATGAGTTTCGTCGAGGCGGTGGAGAGTCTCGCCAATTCCATGGGTGTGGAGGTAGCGCGCAACGAATCGGACCGCCCGGCCCGCCGCTATGACGAGCTCTTCGAACTGATGTCGCGCGTCGAGCGATTCTGGCAGCAGGGACTGCGGGAGAACCCGGCAGCGGTGGACTACGTGAAGCAGCGCGGCATCGACGGCAGCACCGCAAAGCGCTTCGGCCTCGGCTACGCCGCCGACGCATGGAGCAAGGTGCTCGACAAGTTCGGCACCTCGCCGGAAGCCATCGACCGCCTCCTCGCGGCGGGACTCGTGATCCGCAAGGACAATGGCTCGCACTACGACCGCTTTCGCGACCGTATCGTGTTCCCGATCCGTGACGTGCGCGGCCGCTGTATCGGTTTCGGCGGGCGCACGATGGGCGACGGGGAACCCAAGTACCTCAACTCCCCGGAAACCGTGCTGTTCCACAAGGGCCGGGAACTCTACGGGCTCTACGAAGCGCGGCAGGCGTTGCGGCAGATCGATCGCTTCGTGGTCGTCGAGGGCTACATGGACGTCGTCGCGCTCGCGCGCCACGGCATCGACTTCTCCGTGGCCACGCTGGGAACTGCGACGACCGAAGAGCACCTGAACCGGCTGTTCCGGCTCACCGAAAACATCGATTTTTGCTTCGACGGTGACCGCGCCGGGCAACAGGCCGCCTGGCGCGCGCTGGAGACCGCCCTGCCCCACATCCGCGAAGGTCGCCAGGTGCGTTTCGTGTTCCTGCCCGAAGGTCACGACCCGGACTCCTACGTCAATGAGCTCGGGGCCGATGCGTTCATCAGGGCACTCGAGAACGGCGTCGCGCTGTCGGATTACCTGATCGCCGAGCTCGCCAGCCAGGTCGATCTCGACACCGTCGACGGCCGCGCGCGGCTGGCGGAGCTCGCCAAGCCGCTGATCGCGCGGATTCCGCAGGGCGTTTACCGCGAGCTCTTGATCGAGTCGCTGGCACAGCGCGTCGGCCTCACGGCGGGCAAGCTCGAACGGGTGCTCGGGCGCCCGCAGCCGACCGATCCGGGCCACCCGGGTCGGCGGCGGCCGCAGAGAAGCCGTGCCGCTGCAGCCGGCAAGCCGTCGGTGGTGAGGCGGGCGATCACCCTGCTCCTGAACCATCCGCAGGCCGCGGCCGACCTCGACGTCGAAAAGCTGGCCGGGATGAACCGGCCGGGCATCGACCTGCTGCGCGACCTGATTGAAACCGCACAGCAGGAACCCAATATCACGACTGCCGGTTTGCTGGAGCGCTGGCGTCACGAGGAACAGGGCCGGCACCTGGGCAAGCTGGCCGCCGTGGAGTTGCCGGGCGACGAGGATTTCGACCCGGCCGCCGAACTCGCCGACTGCCTGTCGCGGCTGGCGCTTGCAGGACGGCGCGAGAGGATCGACTTTCTCATTGAAAAACAGCGCGTTAAACCGCTGGATGAGACCGAAATCGCGGAGCTGCGCCAGCTTCGCTGAGGCGTCCGCCCAGGGACGGGGCGGCGAGAAAATCAATGGACATTTATAGATTAGATCGAGTCAAACCAGTACAATTGGTCGTTTGCATTTTTTACATGGAGGGCGTTTCGTCTTGAGCGAGAAACGTGCAGCAATAGGCAGCAGCAAGCAGGCTCAGCAGCTGAAGGAACTCATTGCGCGCGGCAAGGAACAGGGCTTCCTGACCTATGCCGAAGTGAATGACCACCTGCCGAATGACATCATCGATCCCGAGCAGATCGAAGACATTGTCAACATGATCAACGATATGGGCATCACGGTGCAGGAAAAGGCGCCCGATGACGAGTCGTTGCTGCTGTCTGACGCCGCCGTCTCCAACGACGACGACGCCGCCGAGGAAGCAGAGGCCGCATTGGCGAGCGTGGACGCCGAGTTCGGTCGCACGACGGACCCGGTGCGCATGTACATGCGTGAAATGGGTACCGTCGAACTCCTCACGCGCCAGGGCGAGATCGAGATTGCAAAGCGCATCGAGGACGGTCTCAACCAGGTCAAGTACCACATGTCGCACTTCCCGCCGACGATCGACCTGTTTCTCGAAGTCGCGGACGCGGTCGAAGCCGGCGAGACGCGCATGCAGGACTTCATCGTCGGCTTCATCGATCCCAACGAGCCGGACGAGATCCAGCCGCCCGCGCCCAAGTCGGATGATGATGACGACGAAGTGGTCGACACCGGCCCCGATCCCGAAGAGGTCCGGGCCCGCGTGAAGAAGGTCCGGCGCCTGCACAAGCGCGCGCTCACCGCGATCGACAAGCACGGCGTCAGCGACAAGAAGACCGTCAAGGTCCAGGAAGAACTGGCCGACGAGATGATGGAGCTGAAGCTGGCTCCGAAACTCTTCGATGCGCTGGTGAAGAACCTGCGCAACACGGTCACCGTGATTCGCACGCAGGAACGCCTGGTCATGCAGCTCTGCGTGCGTGACGCCGGCATGCCGCGCAAGGACTTCCTGTCGAGCTTCCCGAAGTGCGAGACGGACCTGGGCTGGGTAGACAAGCACATCCGCGCCAAGCGCAAGCATTCGTCGACACTCGCGAAGCTCAAGGACGACGTCCTGCGCGCGCAGCGCAAGTTGCTGCAGCTGGAGGACGAGACGAAGCTCACCATCTCCGAGATCAAGGAGATCAACCGGCAGATGTCGATCGGCGAAGCCAAGGCGCGGCGGGCGAAGAAGGAGATGGTCGAAGCGAACCTGCGTCTCGTCATCTCGATTGCGAAGAAGTACACGAACCGCGGCCTGCAGTTCCTGGACCTGATCCAGGAGGGCAATATCGGCCTCATGAAGGCGGTCGACAAGTTCGAGTACCGCCGCGGTTACAAGTTCTCGACCTACGCGACGTGGTGGATCCGCCAGGCGATCACGCGTTCGATCGCGGACCAGGCGCGCACGATCCGCATCCCGGTGCACATGATCGAGACGATCAACAAGCTCAACCGCATTTCCCGGCAGATGCTGCAGGAGATGGGCCGCGAGCCGTTGCCCGACGAACTCGCCGAGCGCATGGACATGCC
>DATIUU010000109.1:0-5886 GCA_035466635.1 Woeseiaceae bacterium | reverse complement strand
GTGCGCTTCAATTTCTTCAAGGAGCAGGGTGCGTTCGTGCGTGACCCGGAAACCGGCACCTACCGCGTCGACGCGGAGCGCATGACGCAGGCCATGACCGAACTGTCGCGACGGCTGCTGACACTGCAGGGTGACGGCGATAACGAGGGAGCGCGCGAATTCACCGAGACCATGGGCGTCATCGGCGACCAGCTGCAGTCAGACCTGGATCGACTTACGCGCGCGGGCATCCCGGTCGACATTACCTTCAGGCAGGGCCCCGCCCAGCTGGGCCTCGACCAGCCCTAAGGCGCGGCCCCGTCGAGGTAGGGCAGTTCGTGGCCGAACAGGCGCGTCAGGTAGAGGCGCTGCCCGGTTTCGCAGGCACCGGTCATGGCGGGATACCTGGCTGCCGGGCCCTGCAGGCTCGCGAGCACGGTGCCCTCCCCGTCGATCGCGAACACGTGTGACGACGGCACGGCACTCGGCCGCAGGAAAGCGGGCAGCCGCTGCACGACTTTGCGCAGGAACGGCTTGTCGGACAGGCTGTCGAGCTTCGCATCCCGCGGCGCGACGAGCCCGATCCAGTAACGACCTTCGCTGCCGCTGTTGATGTTGTCGGGGAAACCCGGGAGGTTGTCGATGAGCACCTCGGTGGCGCCGGCATCCGGTCCCTGCAGCCAATGCCGCAGGATCCGGTAGCTGCCGGTTTCCGCAACCAGCAGGTAGCGGTCGTCGGCGGCGATCGCAACGCCGTTGGCGAAATTGATGCCGTCCATCACGACGCGCGCGTGGCCGCTCCGCGGGTCGAACGCGATGACGCGGCCGTGGCCGCCGTGCTCGAGGATGTCGAGCAGGCTGGCCTCGTAGCTGCCTTGCCAGGCGAGCGCGCCGAACTTCGTGGATGCGTCCGAAAAATAGATGACGCCGTCGCTCGCGACCGCGAGGTCGTCGGGATAAGCGAGCGGCTCGCCGTCGATCGCATCCAACAGGACGGTGACTTCGCCCAGTGACGAAACTCGCTGCAGGCCGAGATTGCCATTGGCCACGAGCAACGCGCCATCCGCTGCGGTTTCGATACCGAGCGGCCGGCCGCCCGTGCGTGCAAACTCCGCCACCTGCCCGGTATCCCGGTCGATACGCAGGATCGTGCCGCTGGCGACGGATGCATACAGCGCGCCGTCGTGACCGACAGTCACGTCTTCCGGGCCTTCGTAGTCCCCGAGATCGATGGCTTCCGCTGCCGCAAGCGCATCGTTGGCGGCGAACGCGCCGCTCAGACCGTTGTCCTGCGGGGCTTGCCATGCGACCGGATCCACCGGCACCGGCCAGGCCGCGAGATAGAGGGCGGCGAGCGCCAGGCAGGCGAGGAGGGCTAACGCGAGACGCCGCAAGTCCTTGCCCGCTCCTGACGGCAGCCGCGGCTAGCGCTGGTTGTCGATCATGCCGAGGAATTCGGCGCGGGTGCGGGCATCCTTGCGGAACGTGCCGAGCATCTGGCTCGTGACCATGGACACGTCCGACTTGTGGACGCCGCGCGTCGTCATGCACTGGTGGGTCGCCTCGATCACGATGCCGACGCCCTTCGGGTTCAGCACGTTCCAGATGCAATTGGCGACCTGCGCCGTCATCTTCTCCTGGACCTGGAAGCGCCGCGCAAAGGCTTCCACCACCCGGGCGAGCTTGCTGATGCCCACGACCTTGTTGTTCGGCAGGTAGCCCACGTGCGCGCGCCCGATGATCGGCGCCATGTGGTGTTCGCAGTGCGACTCGAAACCGATATCGCGCAATACGATCATCTCGTCGTATCCCTCGACTTCCTCGAAGGTGCGCTGCAGGTACTGGATGGGGTCTTCCTTGTAGCCGCTGAACCAGTCCTGGTAGGCTGTCACGACGCGCTTCGGGGTGTCCAGCAAGCCTTCCCGGCGCGGGTCCTCGCCCGCCCAGAGGAGCAGCGTTCTCACGGCTTCTTCGGCCTGCTTGCGGCTCGGCTTGCGCGGTTTTGCGGGCTTTTTTTCTTTGTTGGCCAAGGCGGGGTCCTCATCGCGTGAGGAGCCGATACTACCGGGAATGAACGGGACGTTACAGTACGGCCAGGCCGGTCGGACAGCTGACGCCGGTACCGCCGATGCCGCAGTAGCCCCCGGGGTTCCTGGCCAGGTACTGCTGGTGGTAATCCTCGGCATAGTAAAAGCCGGCAAGCGGCGCGATCTCGGTCGTGATCCGGCCGTAGCCGGCCCTCTCGAGTTCGCCCTGGTAGGTGCGCAGGGAATCCTGTGCGGTACGCGCCTGTGCATCGCTGACGGTATAGACCGCGGAGCGGTACTGCGTGCCGATATCGTTGCCCTGCCGCATCCCCTGGGTGGGGTCGTGCGCCTCCCAGAAGACGGCCAGCAACTGCTCGTAGCTCACGCGCTCGGGGTCGAAGACTACCAGCACGACTTCCGTGTGGCCGGTAAGCCCGCTGCAGACTTCCTCGTAGGTCGGGTTCGGAGTGATGCCCCCGGCATAGCCGGCGGCCGTGGTGAATACGCCGTCGGTTTCCCAGAAACGCCGCTCGGCTCCCCAGAAACAGCCGAGGCCGAACACGGCGCGCTGCAGTCCGGGCGCAAACGGGCCTTCGAGCGGATTGCCGTTCACGAAATGCCGCTCCGGAACCCGCACCGGGTCGCTGCGGCCGGGTAGGGCCTCGTCGCGAGTCGGGAGGTTGGTCTTCCTGTGTCTGCTGAACATATCAGGTCGCCTGGTAGCGTGCGCCGTGACGGGGCCGCATGACGACGCCGTCCGCACTGTTGAATCGTACCGGGATCGACTGGGTGTTGCCCCACTCGGTGGCCCGGTACACCGCGAAATGAAGGTGGGGCATGGTCGTATGGCCGGTGTTGCCCGACAGCCCGATCTCCTGGCCGCGCACGACGCGGTCGCCGACGTCGACGAGCGCGCCGTCCTTCTGCAGGTGGTAATACTCGCCCGTCGTGCCGTCGCTGTGAAGGATGACGATGAAGTTCGCGAAGCGGCCGCAGCCGTCTTCCCAGCAACCGGTCGAATGCGACTCCTCCACGCGCGCCACGATACCGCTGCGCGCAGCGTGGACCGGCGTGCCTTCCGGCATGTCGAAGTCCACGGCATAGGCTTCGAGACCCGTGTGGCTGAAGCGCGAACCATAGCCCTGCAGCACTCGGAACGATTTGCCGCTGGCATACGGCAGCGCATACAGGTGATCGTCATCGTGCACCGCATCCTTGTCACCGACCGTCCACTCGAAGAAGTAGCGGTAGCGTCCCTCGAAGCGTTCGTCGGCGCGGCTCAGCGTCATGACGCGGGCCGATTCCTGCGGCGCCAGTGTGCGCGTCACCGTGGTCGGGCCCGACACTTCGAAGTAGCGTGTGCGAACCCGCAGTGTGTAGGTGACCGGGTAGTCCTGCAGGTTCTCGGCGCGCAGCTCCACGTTGCCGCCCTGGTCCACCGCGTTGACGCAAATCCATTCGTCGCGGCAGTCGGCGTGCGCCGGCGCGCCGGCGAGCATCGCGAGCGCTGCCGCAATCAGCCCGATCGTGTTCGTCGATGCCATCCGCTGCCCCTCTTCAGCTCGCCGGCGAACGTGCTCGTCAGGTTTCCGTGCCGCCGGCTGCTGTCTCGCGCCTTTCCTCGAGATCCGACTGCTTGTAATAGAACAGGTGCGTGAAGAACTGGTTGGTGCTCTCCACCGGTTCGGCGTCCTCGAAGCGAGGCCGGTACAGCCGGCCGCGAATTTCGCGATGCACCAGCTTTTCCATGTCCGTGAAGACGCCCGGCACGACTTCGACCGGCTCGATCTCGATGACCCGGCCGCGATCCGTCACGGAGAAGCTCACTGTCACCGACCCCTGCAGGAACTCCTCCGACGGCCTGCCGAGCGGACTCGGGCCGGCTTCGCTCGCAAATTCCGGGATCGGCCTGTCGTTCAAGGGCACCGCCTTGCCGAATGTCTCGTCGCGAAACAGCAGCTTCGCCTCGCCGTCGGAGAGCGATTCCCAGATCTCCGCGTAGAGCTTCCGCGCGCGTGCGAAGTTACCCTGCATCAAGTAGTAGTCGGCCAGCGACAGCTTCGAGTTGGTGGCCGTTGCCCAGTCCGACTGCGGGTTCGATTCGGCGATTCGCAAGGCGCGCTTGAAGTAAATCTCACCCGTCGCCGGGTCGGTATACACGCCCTGCTCGCCGTGCAGGTCGGTGTAAAAGTAGGATTCGCCCAGCTTCGTGAGCGGTTCGATGAGGCGGAAGTCCTCCTTGCTCGCGCTGGTCTCGATGATCCGTATCGCGCGGCGGTAGGTGGCCTGCTCATCCGCGATGTAACCCGCGCGGTGCTGCCACTCGGCACGCCGCATCAGCGACGGGATCAGCGCCAGCTGGTCGTCTTCGAAGCGGCGCCGGTGCAACTGGTAAATCATGTCGTGCATCGCCCGGGCTTCTTCGATCGAGCCGAGCCGCACGTTGGTTTCCGCCAGGGATTCCAGGATCTCGATCTGGTCCAGGTTGTGCGGCCCCTCGTTGACGTGCGTGATGTGGATCGCGCGCGTGAAGGTCTGCTCCGCGAGGTCGGGGCGCCCCCCTTCGAGCTGCGCCGCGCCCAGCCCCTTCAGCGGGTTGATCAGGCGTCGGTTCAGGCGGTCGTTGCGCTCTTCGATGATGTCGATGGCAGCCGCGAAGTTCTGCTGCGCGGCGTCGAACTGCTTGTTGCGATGCTGCACGATGCCGAGGTTGGTCAGTGCCTTTGCCGTCTCCGAGGAGCGGGGGCCGGTGAGCTGGATGGAAAGCGTCACGACGCGCTTGGCAACGGTGTCGGCTTCGTCATAGGTGCCTTCCGACATCAGGCGCTTGTAATTGTCGAATTCGTCGAGCAGTTCCTCGCGCAGGTCGGCCTTGCGCCGCCGGGGCGGCCCGGGCCGGGATTCGGCTTCGGCCGCGGCATCCTCCCCGGCGACCGGGACACGCTGGTCCATGAGTCCGCCGTCGCCTGCGTCGCCGGCTGCCGAAGGATCCTCCCCGGCAACGGCGGTACCGCCCGACAACACGATCACCAACACGATTGAGCGCAATAAACTCTTGTAAATCATACTCATTTTTTGCAGTTGCACGACCGGTCCGGAATCCTGCCCCTCTGGCGGAGGCTTCATGCTTGGACCGATCGTCCACGGTTTGGTTCGAGTCTCAACTATACAACGGCCGCAGGAAAAAGGGCGCGGCGATGCCGTCAGAACAGGCCCAGCTGTTGCTGTCCCGGCGGATCGAAGCGGCTGCAGTCGAGTGCGGACCCGCGGCGTCCTGTCTCGAGGCCATAGCGCCTGCAGGCCGCCCGGAAGCGCTTGCCCAGCATGTCGGCATACGGGCCGCGCCCGGTCTGGCGGATGCCGAAACGGTTGTCGTAGTCGCGGCCGCCGCTCGCCTCGCGCACCAGGCCCATGACGCGGGCGGCGCGATCGGGGAAGTGAACCTGCAGCCACTCGGTGAAGATCGTTTTCACCTCGTGCGGCAGGCGCAGGAAAATCCAGGCCGCCTCGCGGGCGCCGGCGTTCGCCGCCGCCGCCAGCACCTGCTCGATTTCGTCGTCGTTCAACGCGGGGATGACCGGTGCGAACAGGACGCTTACCGGGACGCCGGCCCCGGCCAGTTGTTGCATGGCACGTAACCTGGCGTCGGCCGAAGGCACGCGGGGCTCCATGACGCGCTTCAGGTCGCGCTTGAGCGTCGGGAGGCTGATCGCGACGGAACAGAGATTGCGCCGTGCGAGTTTCGCGAGCAGGTCGAGGTCCCGGGTAATCAGCGTGCCCTTGGTGATGATGCTCACCGGGTGCGAATGCGCAAGGAACAGCTCGAGTAGCTCGCGCGTGACACGGGTGCTGCGTTCCACCGGCTGGTAGGGGTCGGTGT
>DATIUU010000108.1:0-5553 GCA_035466635.1 Woeseiaceae bacterium | reverse complement strand
CACCGAGGTGGTCTTGTCGACCTTGAGAAAGCTCGTGCGCATGGCGCTGCGCACCTTCTCGCCCATCCGGGCCGGGCGGCCGAAGGTGTAGCGGATGATGTCGTCCTCGGTGATGACGCCCGCCAGCCGGTCACCTTCCATTACCGGCAACTGGGAGAACCCCGCGTTGCGCAACCGGTTGTGAGCGGTGGTGATGATGTCGTCGGCGCCCACCGTGATGGTGGCGCGATGTTCGTGCGGCCGGCCGATCAGGTCGCGCAGGTCGCCGTGCTGCGGGCGCTTGATGAAGCCCTGGTCTTCCATCCAGAAGTCGTTGAACAGTTTCGACAGGTACTTGTTGCCGGTATCGCAGGCGAAGGTGACCACCGTCTTCGGCTCGGTCTGCTCGCGGCAGTACTTGAGCGCCGCCGCGAGCAGCGTGCCCGATGAAGAGCCCGCGAGCACGCCCTCCTTCTGCAGCAGTTCGCGCGCCGCCGCGAACGACTCTGCGTCGCTGATCGAGTACGCCTTCGTGACCTGGGAGAAATCGGCGATCACCGGGATGAAGTCCTCGCCGATGCCCTCGACGAGCCAGCTGCCGCCCTCGCCCATCTCGCCTTTATTAATGTAGTCGGCCAGTATCGAGCCGACCGGGTCGGCGAGCACCAGCTCGACGTTGGGCGCATGCTCGGCGAAATATTTGGAGAGACCCGACACCGTACCGCTCGAGCCCACGCCGAGCACCACCGCATCGACCTCACCGCCGGTCTGCTCGTAGATCTCGGGCGCCGTCGTCTTCTCGTGCGCCAGCGAATTGTCCGGGTTGCCGAACTGGTTGATGAAGTACGCGCCCTGCTCCTCCGCGATACGCTTGCCGAGGTCCTGGTAGTACTCCGGGTGCCCCTTGCCGACGTCGGAGCGCGTGAGCACCACCTCGGCGCCCATGGCGCGCAGGTTGAAGATCTTCTCCTGGCTCATCTTGTCCGGCAGCACGAGGATGAGCTTGTAGCCTTTCTGCGCCGCCACCAGCGCGAGGCCGATGCCGGTGTTGCCGGCCGTCGCCTCCACCAGCGTGTCGCCGGGCTTGATGTCGCCGCGCTTCTCGGCCTCCTCGATCATCGAGATCCCGATGCGGTCCTTGATCGAACCGCCGGGATTGGCGAGTTCGAGCTTCAGCAGCAGGCGGCAGGCCCCGGTGTCGAATTGCTTCACCTCGAGCATCGGCGTGCGCCCAACCATGTCGAGGATGTTGGAATAGATGGTCATAATCGTGTAGTTACGACGGAAACTGGCAGCGAGTGTACGCCAAGCGGCGCCCCAACCACAGCCTTGACCCAACCATCATGACCGACGCCCTGCAAATCCGCGCGCTCCTGGAGAACGCCACGCGGCGCCTCGCGGCGCTGAGCGAATCGCCCCGGCTCGACGCGGAGTTGCTGCTCGCGCGCGCCATCGACATGCCGCGCAGCTACCTGTTCGCGCACCCCGAGGAACCGCTCGACGAGCTCGCCGTCGGCCGTTTCGAAGCTGCACTCGGCCGGCGCCTCGCGGGCGAGCCGATGGCCTACATCACGGGCGTGCGCGAGTTCTGGTCGCTCGAGTTGCTGGTCACGCCGGCCACGCTGGTGCCGCGCCCGGAGACGGAGTTGCTGGTCGAGCTCGCATTGCGCGAGATACCGCGCCGCGCCGAATGGCAGATCCTCGATCTCGGCACGGGCAGCGGTGCGATAGCGATCGCACTTGCGAAAGAGCGGCCTTTGTCTCGGATTACCGCGACCGACGTCAGCGCCGCGGCGCTCGACGTCGCGCGGCAGAACGCAAGGGCGTGCGAAGTGCCCAACATCGAGTTCCTGGAGGGCGACTGGACCGGCCCGGTCGGCGATCGTCGCTTCGACGTCATCGTCTCCAACCCGCCCTACGTCCGCTCCGACGACGCGGCGCTCGAGGCCCTGCATCACGAGCCTCGCAATGCGCTCGACGCCGGTGCAGACGGCCTCGACGCGATCCGCGTCCTGGCGCGGGACTGCGGCCCGCTGCTCGCGCCCGGCGGCGTGCTGCTGATCGAGCACGGCGCGAAGCAGCGTGACGGGGTGGCGGCGGTTCTCGGCGAGCACGGCTGGACCGACGTTCGCTGCCACAGCGACTACGCGGGACTGCCCCGAATCACCGTGGCGCGCCGCGGCTGACGCCATGCAGCCGCGGCGGCTTTATGATACAAAGCGCCGCACATCAAGGAACTGCGAGGCATCATGATCACGATCAAGACCAATCACGGCGACATCAAGGTCGAGCTGTTCGACGAGAATGCGCCGATCACCTGCGAGAACTTCCGCCAGTACGTTGCCGACGGCTTCTTCAACGATACGATTTTCCACCGCGTCATCCCGAATTTCATGATCCAGGGCGGCGGCATGGAAGCCGACATGTCGCAGAAGAAGACGCGCGCGCCCATCAAGAACGAGGCGGACAATGGCGAGAGCAACCGCCGCGGCACGCTGGCGATGGCGCGTACGATGGACATCAACAGCGCGACGGCGCAGTTCTTCATCAATCTCCGCGACAATAATTTCCTCGACCACGGCACGCGCGACTTCGGCTACGCCGTCTTCGGCGAAGTCGTTGACGGCATGGACGTCGTAGATGCGATTGCAGCCGTGCGCACGGGCAACAAGGGCGGCCACCAGGACGTGCCGGTGGAGACCGTGACCATCGTCGAAGTCACGGCTGACGACTAGGGGCGCAGACACTGATGAACTCGTCGGCTGTGCATCGCGACGCGCGCCACGTGGCGCTGGCGCAGCTCGGCGAGGCGGGCCAGGCGAAAATCGCCGCGTCCAGCGCGCTGGTCGTCGGCGTCGGCGGGCTCGGCTGTGCCGCTGCCACCTACCTCGCATCCGCCGGCGTCGGCGAGTTGTTCCTCGTCGACTTCGATAGCGTCGATGCCACCAACCTCGGGCGGCAGGTGCTGTTCGGGCCCAGCGACATCGGCGAGGCCAAGGCCGCCGTGGCGGCGGACAGGCTCACGCAGCAGAACCCCGGCATCCGCATCCGCCCGATAACCCGGCGCCTGGACGATCGCGCGCTGCGCGAAACCGTTGCGAAAGCCGGCGTCGTCCTCGACTGCACGGACAATTTCGCCACCCGCTTCCAGGTGAACGACGCCTGTGTCGCACGCAGCCGGTGCCTGGTATCGGGCGCCGCGATCCGTTTCGAAGGCCAGCTTGCCGTGTTCGGACCCGATTACGGCGAATCGCCCTGCTACCGCTGCCTGTACTCCGAAGCGGACGAGTCGCTGCTCGACTGCGCGGGCAACGGCGTGTTCGCGCCGGTGCCGGGCGTCATCGGCACGATGATGGCGGTAGAAGCGCTGAAGTTTCTCGCCGGGCTCGACTCCCCGCGCGGCGTGCTGCGCCTCTACGAGGGCGACAGCGGCCGGTTTCACTCGGTGACGATCCCGAAACGCGAGGACTGCCCGGTCTGCACCAATCGGGGT
Organism: Woeseiaceae bacterium; assembly: GCA_035466635.1. GTDB lineage: Bacteria > Pseudomonadota > Gammaproteobacteria > Steroidobacterales > Woeseiaceae > UBA1847. The sequence continues at coordinate 2,081 of DATIUU010000108.1, read as the reverse complement.
CGAACCGAATTCTTCTAGACCAAATCGCGCAAAATTCGGTTCGACCCCGATTACGCCCCGATCAGGCCGCGTCGGCGGCCGCCGGGTCGTAGCCCAGCACCGGCGCCAGCCACTTCTCCGCTTCGGCCACGGTCATGCCCTTGCGCGCCGCGTACGACTCCAGCTGGTCGCGGTCGATCTTGCCGACCGAGAAATAGCGCGCGTCTGGGTGCGAGAAATAGAAACCGCTGACCGCGGCCGTGGGGTACATCGCGAAGGACTCGGTCAGCCTGAGCTCGATGTTCTTCTCCACGTCCAGCAGCGACCAGAGCTTCGCTTTCTCGGTGTGGTCCGGGCACGCGGGATAGCCCGGCGCCGGCCGGATGCCGCGGTAGCGCTCGGCGACCAGGTCCTCGTTGCCGAGCCGCTCGCTTGGCGCATACGCCCAGTGGTCGACGCGCACGCGCTCGTGCAGGTACTCGGCCAGCGCCTCCGCGAGACGATCCGCGAGTGCTTTCAGCAGGATCGCGTTGTAGTCGTCGTGCGCTTTCTCGAAGTGTGTGACACGCTCGTCGATACCGATGCCGGCCGTCACCGCGAACGCGCCGACGTAATCCGCGATGCCCGAATCCGCCGGCGCGACGAAGTCCGCCAGGCAGTTCTGCGGCTGGCCTTCCGGCTTCGCCCGCTGCTGCCGCAGGTGACAGAGCCTTTCGAGCGTCGTCTTGCGCGCCTCGTCCGCGTACAGCAGCAGGTCGTCGTGATCCGTGCTGTTGGCGGCAAACAGTCCGAGCACGGCGCGGGCCTGCAGCCATTCCTCGCGCACGACCTTCTCGAGCATGGCGCGCGCGTCCTCGTAGAGCGAAGACGCCGCCTCGCCCACCGTCGCGTCGCTGAGTATCGCGGGGAACTTGCCGTGGAATTCCCACGCGTTGAAGAACGGCATCCAGTCGATGTAATCGATGAGCACCGCGAGGTCGATGCGATCGTAGACGCGCACGCCGCTGGTCGCGGGCTGCGGCGGCACGTAGTCGCTCCAGTCGACCCGGTGGCGCCGCTCGCGCGCCTCGTCCAGCGAAAGCTGCGGCGCGAGCCGCGATTTCCCCGCATGCTGCTCGCGGCGGCGCGCATTGTCGCGCCGCGTTTTCTCGACGAGCGCCGCGCGCGTGCCCGGCTCGACGAGTGCCTGCGCCACGCCGACGGAGCGGGACGCGTCCTTAACGTAGATGACGGGGCCGTCGTATTGCGGCTCGATCTTGACGGCCGTGTGCGCGGGGGACGTGGTCGCGCCGCCGATGAGGAGCGGCAGCTCGAATTTCTGGCGCTGCATCTCCGCGGCCACGTGCACCATCTCGTCGAGGGACGGCGTGATGAGCCCGGACAGCCCCACCATCTGCGCGTTCTCGCGCCGCGCGGTCTCCAGGATCTTCTCGCAGCTAACCATGACGCCGAGGTCGACGACCTCGAAGTTATTGCATTGCAGGACCACGCCGACGATGTTCTTGCCGATGTCGTGCACGTCGCCCTTGACGGTCGCGAGCACGATCTTGCCGTTGGTGCTGACCTCGCCGCCCTGCTCCGCCTCGATGAAAGGGATCAGGTGGCCGACTGCTTTCTTCATGACGCGCGCGGACTTCACGACCTGCGGCAGGAACATCTTGCCGGCACCGAACAGGTCGCCAACGACGTTCATGCCGGCCATCAGCGGCCCTTCGATCACCGACAAGGGACGGTCCGCCGCGAGACGCGCCTCCTCGGTGTCCGCGATGACGAATTCGTCGATGCCGTTGACCAGCGCATGTTCCAGCCGTTTCTCGACCGGCTTCTCGCGCCAGGACAGGTCTTTCGCCTTCGCGGCGCTGCCGGACGCCTGGTCCTTGTACTTTTCCGCGACCGCGAGCAGGCGATCAGTGGCGTCCTCGCGGCGGTTCAGCACCGCGTCCTCGACCGCATCGCGAAGATCGGACGGCAGGTCTTCGTAGATCGCGAGCTGGCCGGCGTTGACGATGCCCATATCCATGCCCGCACGAATCGCGTGGTACAGGAACACCGAGTGAATCGCCTCGCGCACGACGTTGTTGCCACGGAACGAGAACGACACG
>DATIUU010000107.1:0-14786 GCA_035466635.1 Woeseiaceae bacterium | reverse complement strand
GGCCTCCTACCGCGCCGTCGGTGCTGGAAACTCCGCGCCGGTGGAATCGCTGGACATGTCCGCCGACGTGCCGGATCACACGCGCTTCATCGCCAGCGAGACCGGCAAGTCCGACCGGCCGGACCTGCAGTCGGCGGGACGCGTCGTGGCCGGCGGCCGTGCCCTCGGCAGCGCCGAGAATTTCGACCTGATCTACAAGCTGGCGGACAAGCTCGGTGCCGGTGTCGGCGCGTCGCGCGCCGCCGTCGAGGCCGGGTACGTGCCGAACGAGATGCAGGTCGGCCAGACCGGCCGGATCATTGCGCCGGACCTCTATATAGCGATCGGAATCTCGGGCGCCATCCAGCACCTCACCGGCATCAAGGACGCAGGAACCATCGTCGCGATCAACAAGGACGAGGAAGCGCCGATATTCGAAGTCTCGGACATCGGGCTCGTGGGCGACCTGTTCAACGTCGTGCCCGCACTCACCGACGCGCTCGATTGATTCGCGGCGCCCCTGAGGGCGCCGCTATCGGAACGCTTACAGGGCCTCTAGAATCGCCTCGGCCTTGCTGACTTCGAACTTGCCGGGTGCTTCGACCGCGACGTGAGTCGCGCTGCCGTCGTCGACGACGATCGCGAAGCGCTGCCCGCGCATGCCCATGCCGAAAGCGGTGCCGTCCATCTCGAGCCCGAGTGCACGCGCATACTCGCCGTTGCCGTCCGCGAGCATCATGACCTTGTCGCCGACGCCGCGGTCCTTGCCCCAGGCATTCATCACGAAGACGTCATTGACCGCCATGCAGGCGATCGTGTCGACGCCCTTCGCCAGGATCTCGTCGGCATGGTCGACGAACCCGGGAAGGTGATTCATCGAACAGGTGGGCGTGAACGCCCCCGGTACCGAAACCAGCACGACTTTCTTGCCCGCAAACAGGTCGTCGGTCGAGATTGCTCCGGGACCCGAGTCGGTCATCACGCCGAACGTGCCGCCCGGCATCTTGTCTCCTGCTTGAATGGTCATTCAGTTCTCCTGCTTGGCTCTTGTGGCGAGGCCGGGAATCGGCCCGTTCAGAGCACGGAATGATAATCGTTGCCCGTGCCGGAGTCATGCGCGCGGCGGATTTTTCGGCACGTGCCGATGTCGTCCTCTATCCCGACGCCGTATAATGCGGCGCTTCTCAAGGAGGCGACATGCATTTCTCACTGACTGATGACCAGATCATGATTCGCGATGCCGCTCGCGAGTTCGCGCAAAACGAGATAGCGCCGGTTGCGGCCGCGTTCGATCTCAGTGGCGAGTTCCCGGCAGCGACGATCAAGGCCGCCGCCGAACTCGGCTTCATGGGCATCGAGATTCCGGAGCAGTATGGCGGCTCGGGCCTGGATCCGATCAGCTATGCGCTGGTGATGGCGGAAATCTCGGCTGCCGACGCGGCGCACGGGACCATCGTCTCGGTCAACAACTCGCTGTTCGGCGTGCCGCTGCTCGAATTCGGCACCGAGGCGCAAAAACACAAATACCTGGTCCCGGTCGCGTCGGGCGAAGTGAACGGTGCCTACGCGCTGACCGAGCCGCAATCCGGGTCCGATGCCGGCTCGATGCGGGCCAGGGCGGTGCTCTCCGACGACGGCAGCCATTACACCATCAACGGCAAGAAGTCCTGGATCACGTCGGGGCCGGTGGCGAAATACGTCGTCTTTTTTGCACAGACCATCGGCGCCGGCGGTGAGTCAAAGGGCATCAGCGCCTTCATGGTCGACGCCGAAGCCGACGGCTATATCCGCGGCAAGCTCGAGCCGAAGCTGGGCATCCGTGCATCGGCGACCTGCGAGATCGAACTCGAGGACTACCGCTGCCCGGTCGAGGACCGCATCGGCGCCGAGGGCCAGGGCTTCAAGATCGCCATGACGGTGCTGGACGCGGGCCGTGTCGGTATTGCCGCACAGTCCCTCGGCATTGCGCAGGCGGCCTACGAAGCGTCGCTCGAGTACTCGCGCGAGCGCAAGGCGTTCGGCTCCGCCATCGGCAGTTTCCAGTCGATACAGAACAAGCTGGCCGACATGCGCACGCGCATCGAGGCCTCCCGGTTGCTGGTGATGCAGGCCGCGTGGGCAAAAGCCGAGTGCAAGAAGACCGGGCAGAAGAACACCCTCAATGCCAGCATGGCCAAGCTGTTCGCATCCGAGACCGCGATGTGGGTGACCCACCAGGCGATCCAGATCCACGGCGGCATGGGCTACAGCAAGGAACTGCCGCTCGAGCGTTATTTCCGCGACGCGAAGATCACCGAGATATACGAGGGCACCAGCGAGATCCAGCGCATGGTGATCGGGCGCCTCGAGACGGGATTGCGGTAGGCGCGGTTCTCGAACCGCGATCCGGTATCGATCGCGCGCCGAGGCGCATTCCAGTCCGCCTAATAGTCGTTGTCGGCGACGTAAACGATGAGGCCGTCGAGGGCATCGTTGACCTCGATCTGGCAGGTCAGGCGGCTGTTGGGCTGCCGCTCGAAGGCGGCGTCCAGCATGCTGTCTTCCATGTCGTCCATGGGCGGGAGCTTGCCCAGCCACGCTTCGTCGATATAACTGTGGCAGGTCGCGCAGGCGCAGGCGCCCCCGCACTCGGCAACGATCCCGGCTATACCGTTGTTGATGGCGCCTTCCATCACGGAGTAGCCGTTTTCGACGTCCACTTCCTTGCGGCTGCCATCGCGTGAGATGTAAGTGATCCTCGCCATTTCGCTTCCGGGTCCGATTGCCAAAGCCGCGAACTATAGGGGCGTTGACCTGCCGAGGTCAACGCCCCCTGGCGTTTTCGGGGGTTGCAAGCGCGCCGCCACGCAGCGCGATGGCGTCAGAGCCGCTGGGTCTTCGCGCGGCGCGCCTCGACTTCCTTGCGCTTCTTTTCCGCCGCCTCCTGGGCCAGGCGAATCTGCTCGTTGCGCTCGACGTCCGCCTCGATGACGGTGATCCACTGCTGCGCGACCTTCCGGGAGCGCGGTGTCTTGGCCGCTTCGCGGAATGCATTGATGGCGGCCTGGTAACGGCCCAGGTTGTAGAGGCACATGCCGAGCGAGATCTGTGCATTGTCGGTATTCTTGAGTCCGCCTTTGCGCAGACCGGCCTCTACGGCGTCGACGCACTCCTTGTACTGGCCGAGGTTCAGGAAGGTATTGGCGAGACGCACATCGAGCTCGCCGTCGTCGCTGAGCCTCGCAGCCTCCTGCAGCGCCGGCACGGCACGTTCGTCCTCCATGGACAGCATCCACGCCTGCGACAGCAGGCGGTAGTTCTTGGCATTCTTCGAAACCCGGCCGGCTTCCATTTCCTTCTGCAGCAGCATGGCGGCCTTGTAGGGCACTTCGGCCTGCATGTAGAGCTGTGCCATGGTGACGAGCTCCGATTCCTTCTCCAGCATCCCCTGGTCGTGAGCAGCGCCGTACGCGGCGATCAGGTTGTTGTCCTCGCCGAGCTCGGTGTAGGCGCCGGCGAGCGAGAACCAGTAACGCGCCTTCGGCCAGTTCTCCAGCAGGATCTTCTGGATATCGCGGACCTGGCGGTAGTCCTCTTCCTGGAAGTAGGCGAAATTCAGGAGCACGTACCAGTCTTCCTTCACGGGCTTGTCCCGTTCCCGCGCTACCCGCATCGCGTTCTCGATCGGCTCGATCATCTCCTTGTAGCGCTGCAGCTGGTACAGGTTCTGCGCCTTGAGGATGAACGGCTCGGGTGCCGGGTTCGTCTCCATCGTGAACCAGCGATCGAGGGTCTGCAGCGCCTTCTGGTAATTCTCTTCCATGGTGTACAGCTGGGCGAGCGTGTACATGGTCTGCTTGCCCATCTGCGGCTCGAGACTGGGGATCGCGACCATTTTCTCGTACGTCCTGATCGCGTTCGGAATGTCTTCGATGTTGTAGTACACGAAGCCGATGTAATTGAGGACGTTGGCCTGTTCGTACTCGGTCAGCTTGTCGGGGTCGTACAGGCTGTTCAGGGCCCGCAGCGCGCCCTGGTAGTCCTTCGCATCGACCTGCTCCTGGGCCTTCTGGATCTTGTCGTAGACCTCTTTGCTGACCGCCTGCGCCTGCTTCGTCTTCTGTGCGTCGCGCTCCGCGCGCTCGTCGTCCTGCGCCCAGGCGCCGCCGGCAAGCAACGTCGCAGCAACGGCGAGGCAGATTTTCGGGGTGATTCGGCTCAATATGCTCATAACGAATTCGTTCCTAAAGGTCGTTTGATCCCGCCTGGTACCCGATGGTCCCTATTCCTCGATTTTGAACGTGATGCGCGTCTTGACGTTCGGGACTTCGACCGGCACACCATCCACGACTCGCGGCTTGTACTTGAATTTCAGTACGGCCCGCTCGGCCGCGCGCTCGAACAGGCTGCTGGTCGAGTACACGATGACCGGGTCCTTCACCGTGCCCGTCGTCGTCACCGTAAACGACATGTCCACATAGCCCTCCAGCCCCCTCGACAACGCCCGCGCCGGGTAGACCGGCGCCACGCGCACGATGGGCAGGTAGTCGCCCTCGGCGATGTTCATCCCGCCGGGTCCGCCGATCGCCGCATCCGTCGCGACCGTGGGGGGCGCGACATTGATCGTCGGTGCCGTCGGGTCGACGTTGTCCATGTCCTGCGGCGGCGTCTCGGGCGGCGTCTCGGGCGGCTTGGGCGGTTTCTCGGGCGTGAAGTCCTCGGTATTGAGCGACTCGTTGCGCTTCACGCGCACGAACTCGAGCTTGGCGCGATCCCTCGGCTTGGTCAGCGCCTGCTTGCCCGTGGCAATGAGTACCTGCATCAGGAACAGCAGGCTCAAGGTGACCACGACTCCGATTACGATCGAAAATGCGTACCGGCCATACATCTCTCAACTCTCCTCTTTCTCGGACCCGTTGCCTGCCCGCTTTGTTCCTAGTCTTGCAGTGCGGAGATCGCGACGTTCGTCACCCCGGCCTGCTTCGCGGCCTCCATGACCACGACCAGCATTTCGTTGGTCGATTCCTCGTCGGCCTGGATCACGATCGAGCCTTTCGGGTTTTCGGCATGCAGTCGTTCGATCATGCCGCGCACTGCGTTGGGGTCGGTCTGACGCCGGTCGATCCATATCTCGTCGTTGGCACTGATAGCGATGAGGATCGCCGCGTCATCCTGTGATTCGGCGGTCGGCGCGTCCGGGCGATCGACGTCGATGCCGGCTTCCTTGATGAACGACGCAGTGACGATGAAGAAGATGAGCATGATGAACACCACGTCCAGCATGGGCGTAAGGTTGATCTCGTTCTCTTCCTCGTCGCCATTGAACATCTTATCTCTACGCATGGCCTTGTCCTGTAGTGATTTGCCGTGCAGCCAGCCAGCAAGACCCGTTCAGGTCGTGCTGTCCGCAAGCGAAATGTTGTAAACGCCGGCCTGGCGCGAGGCGTCCATGACCCAGACCAGCATCTTGTTCGTCGACTTCTTGCTGGCCTGGATCACGACGGAACCCTCCGGGTTCTCGGCATGCAGGCGCTCGATGTTGGCGCGCACGGCCCGTGGATCGATCAGGCGCCGATCGATGAATATCTGATCGTCCGCCGTGATCGCCACGAGGATGTTCGCGTCCTCGGGCTTCGTCTCGGTAACCGGTGCGTCCGGCCGGTTGACGTCGAGACCCGATTCCTTCACGAACGAGGCCGTGACGATGAAGAAGATCAGCATGATGAATACGACGTCGAGCATCGGCGTGAGGTTGATTTCGTTCTCTTCCTCGTCGCCGGCGCCAAATGAAAAATCATGTTTGCGCATTGGCGTATTCCCCTAGTGATCCATCGTCAGCGAGTCTTCCAGGAAGTGCACTTCACGCTGCGCGCGGCGGCTCAGTATCGTGACCAGCAACACCCCCGACAATGCGCCGACCATGCCGGCCATCGTGGGTATCGTGGCCTGGGATACGCCGGCCGCCATCGCGCGCACGTTGCCGGAGCCGGAGACCGCCATGACCTGGAACACGCTGATCATGCCGGTTACCGTGCCCAGCAGGCCGAGCAACGGGCACAAGGCGACGAACGTCTGGATCATCGGAATGTTCCTGTTGGTGTCCATGCTGAAGCGGGAAATCAAGAGCTCGCGTATCTGGTGCGCGTTCCAGGAACGGCGCTCGGAGCGCGATTCCCACTCGTCATGAATCTGCGTCGCCATGGTTCTCATCGAGGTGCGGAAATACAGCACCCGCTCCACGATGAGAACCCACATCAGGAAGATAACGACGGCTATCCAGTTCAATACGGGGCCACCGAGCTCCATGAAATCGCGGATGGCCTCGAAACTGTCAGTTAGCCAGAGCATGGGCTTTCTCCTAGTGCTTTGCCTCTGAGTGCTGAGCCACGAGCCCTGCGCTCTGCGACTGGAGAATGTTGATGATCTTGCGGCTCTGGCCGCTGACGATCGTGTGCAGCAGCACCATCGGGATAGCCACGACCAGCCCGAGTACCGTTGTCACGAGCGCCTGCGAGATACCGCCGGCCATCATCTTCGGGTCACCGGCACCGTACAGCGTGATGACCTGGAAGGTCTTGATCATGCCTGTAACGGTACCCAGCAGTCCCATCAGAGGCGCCACCACCGAGATGACCTTGATCAACAGTAGGCCCTTGGTAAGGCCCGGCATTTCCTTCAGGGCCGCCTCGCTGAGCTTGAGCTCGATAGTCTCGGTATCGGCGTTCCTGTTGCTCTCGTAAGCCGCCAGCACCCGGCCCAGCGGATTGTCGGTGCTCGCGGTGTCGCGCTTCAGCTGCGCGGCGACCTTGCGGCTGGCGCTGGTGAGACCGATAAAGCGCACAATCGCAATGAGCAGGCCGATGAGGCCGAGGATGATGATCGCGTAGCCGACGTAACCACCGGCGTTGACCTGGTCCATCAGCGTCGGGGACTCGACGAGCAGTGCCAGGATACCGCCGCGGGTAATGTCGACGCCGAGCGTCACGGGCGACTCCGTCGCTGCAGCGAACTCCTTCGCGGAATTCGTGAAACGCGACTGCTCGGGCTGGCGCTGCAGTTCGCTGACGCGCTTGGTGCCCGGGTCATACTGCAGGTAGCCGACCGGGCCGGTGATGTTGAACGCGCCGGCGCGTGCGATCGACATCTGCGTCTCTTCGCCGTTCGCGAGCGTGACCGCGTGATCGAAGCGCACGTTCCTGCCGGTTTCGGTGATTTCACGCTGCAGTTCGAACCAGAGACGCTCGATGTCCTCGATCGACGCGAGCGAATTTGCGCCGGCCATCTTGCTGCCGAGTTCGACCAGGAACTCGCCGCGACCCGGGTACTGGATGTTGGTCAGCGAGTTTTCGAAGCGGCCCTGTGCATCGCCGGCGACCGTCTGCAGCACGCCGAAGAGTTCCTTCATGGCGCCGAGCCGCTCGTCAAGCGCGGCGCGAGCTGCGACGATGTCCGCTTGCTGGGTTTCGAACAACTGCTCGAGGCGTTCGCTTTCCTGTTCCTGGCGGGTGCGCTCGGCGCGTGCCTGGTTCAGCAGGTTCTGCTGTTCGTTCTTGCGGCGCGCGAATTCGGCTTCGCGCTGCCGGGATTCCTGCGAATCGCGGGCCTGGCCCTGCTGGATGACATTGAGGAGCTGTTCCATCGTGGGCGCCGAGTCCTGCGCCTGAACGGTTCCGGCTCCGAGAACGAGCAGGCCGGCGGCAATAATAGTCGTGATGCGTTTCATTATTGTGCCTCCGTCGGAGCGCTAACAGGCACCAGGATCAGCTCCGGTGCGATCAACTGATTGGCAATGCGCAGACCCTTGCGCACCTCGTTGCGCGCACTGTCGTCCAGCACCCACTGCCGGGACTCGTTGTCCCAGCGGCCCGTGATGTTGGTGTCCTCGGACTGGAAGTACAGCCCGACGCGCCCGATCCGCAGCATGTTGTAGTCTCGGGTGGTGCCATCCTCGAGAGTGAGCGACTGCTTGTAGGGCTCGATGGTGACGCCGAAGTCCATCTCGATCTGGAACGCTTCCATGACCTTGCGGAATTTCTCGGCGACGCTCACGTCGGAGCGCTCCATGATGTCCTTCAGGTTCTGGATACGCTCGCTGCGCTCCTCCATCAGGAACGGGATATCGAGTGCGATCGATTGCTCGAGGCCGTCGATCATGCGTTCCATCAGCGGGAAGATCTGGCGGTTGATGACATCGACCTGGTCCATGGACAGGGAGATGTCCTCGAGTACCGACTTCTGACCTTCCGTCTGCGCCCCCATGAGGCGGTTGTAGACCTTGAGGCCGTCGATTTCCTTGTTTATCGCCCGGTACTGGTCTTCCAGTGAACGAGTACCCTCAACGATGTTGTTGATTCGTTCCTGTGACTGCTGAGCCAGGTTTAACCGCCGCAGCTCTGCCTGCAAGACCTGATCGACGGATTGGGCGAAAACGCTGCCGGACAGGGTGACGACTGCAGTTGCAAGGACTGCAATGCTCACGCTCCGGCTGCTATTCATGCACCGTTTCATGGACGCTCCTTAAAGGTCGTTTTTGTCTAATGTTCTCGGAGAGGGATGCAATGTATCCGCTGAATACCTGCAATGGTGAGGACAGGTATCGCATGATACGATCCTGCCCGCGCCCGCGGCCCTCTCCACCTTTGCCGCGGCGTTGAAAATTCGGACCCTTATGTTCTCTGCTCGTTGTTGGCCACCCGGAACTATTGTGATCCGGTTTCCCCGCCTGTTATTTCCGTCGTGACTTCAGGTCCTGAAGCTACGGGCGCCAAGAATAACATAAGCGCCGTGGATCGCCAGCCCATCAATTACAGAAAACCGCAGCACCGGATGCCGCCGCCCGAGGGGCAAGCGGATGGCGGCTATGTCGCCGCTTGCAAAGCAGCGTCGAGCCGCGGCCTTAGTAACACAAGTAACTGAATTGTCGAAAGTTGACATCGGCAGGGGGTTGCAACATGATCGCTCGCATGATTACGTTGCGCGCACGCCGGATCGACCGGGACCGACTGCACGGTTCGCGGCTTCCGCTCGTGCTTCTTACGAGGAGCCACGGCGGGTAGCGCGTATCCTGACAATGGAAATCGTAAGCCCCGCATCCGCCACGGATTGTGGGGTTTTTTTTGACTGGCAAGATCTCTGAGGAAGCGAAACGATGAAGATGTATTCAGAAGCGGACGTGGACGCCACCTGCCTGGCCGACCGCCAGGTAACGATACTGGGCTATGGCAGCCAGGGACGTGCTCACGCGCTGAATCTGAAAGACAGCGGGTTCAACGTCGTCATGGGCCTGCGGCGTGATGGCGCCAGCTGGGCACAGGCCGAGGCGGACGGCCTTACGGTCATGGAGCCTGCGGCGGCCGTACGCGACGCCGCCATCGTCGCATTCCTCACCCCCGACATGGTGCAGAAAAGCCTCTACGCCGCCGTCGTGGACAACATCCCGAACGGGGCGGCGCTCCTGTTCGCCCACGGCTTCGCCGTGCACTTCGGCCAGGTCGAGCCGCGCGCTGACATCGACGTCGTGCTGATCGCCCCCAAGGGCCCCGGCGGCCTGGTCCGGCGGCAGTACGAAGAAGGTCACGGCGTGCCCTGCCTCGTCGCAGTGCACCAGGACGCCACCGGCAACGCACTGAACCTGGCCCTCGCCTATGCCGCGGGCATCGGCGGCGCCCGTGCCGGTGTCATCGAGACCACCTTCGCCGAGGAAACGGAGACCGACCTGTTCGGCGAACAGGCCGTGCTGTGCGGGGGCGCGACGGAGCTCATCGTCGCGGGCTTCGAGACGCTGGTCGATGCGGGCTACCAGCCGGAAGTGGCGTACTACGAAGTCATGCACGAGCTGAAGCTCATCGTCGACCTGCTGCACGAAGGCGGGCTGCGCAAGATGCACAAGTTCATCAGCGACACGGCGGCCTACGGCGACATGGTCAGCGGACCGCGCGTGGTGGATGCGAACTCGCGCAAGCAAATGAAAGCCGTTCTCCGGGATATCCAGGACGGCACGTTCGCACGCAACTGGATTGCCGAGAACGAAGCCGGCATGCCCGAGTTCAAACGCATGATGAAAGCCGATCTCGAGCATCCGATCGAGAAGGTCGGCGCGCAGCTGCGCGGCCGCATGGATTGGCTCGAGGAGTAATCGGGTCCCGGAAACCGGCAGAGGAGATTTGAATGTCTGCTGAGCGAGTTCGAATTTTCGACACGACACTGCGCGACGGAGAACAGGCGCCCGGCTGCAGCATGACCCTGCGCGAGAAGCTGCGCGTCGCGAAAGCGCTGGCCGAGCTGAACGTCGACATCATCGAAGCCGGCTTCCCGGCGGCCTCGCCGGGCGATTTCGAGTCCGTGAAGGCGATCGCCGAGGAGAATTTCGGCCCGGTCATCTGCGGACTCGCCCGCTGTCACCCGAACGATATCGAGAAGGTCCACGCCGCCGTCAGGGGCTCGGAGCGGCACCGCATCCACGTGTTCGTGGCCACGAGTGCCATTCATCGCGAGCACAAGCTCAAGATGGCCAAGGAAGAAATCATCAAGAGCGCCGTGGGCGCCATCACGATGGCCCGCGAACTCTGCGACGACGTCGAGTTCTCGCCCGAAGATGCCTCGCGCACGGAGCTTTCCTACCTCGCGGAAGTCGTGTCCGCCGCGATCGAGGCCGGCGCGACGACGGTGAATATCCCCGACACGGTCGGTTACACCGTGCCGGGCGAATTCGACCGCCTGTTCCGCTATCTCAGGCAGCACGTGGCCGGTATCGACGACATCACGCTGTCGGTGCACTGCCACGACGATCTCGGCATGGCGGTTGCCAACAGCCTTGCCGCGGTAGCGGCCGGAGCGCGGCAAATCGAATGCACGATAAACGGCATCGGCGAACGTGCCGGCAACTGCAGCCTCGAGGAAGTCGTCATGGCCCTCAAGACCCGCGGCGAGTTCTTCGACCTCGACACGGCGATCGACACCACCCGCCTCTACCCGACGTCGCGACTCGTTTCGAGCATCACGGGCATGCACGTGCCGCGTAACAAGGCAATCGTCGGCGAGAATGCATTCGCTCACGAGGCCGGCATCCACCAGCACGGCATGCTGCAACACGCTTCGACCTACGAGATCATGCGCCCGGAGGACGTCGGCATCAGCCGCTCGAACCTGGTGCTCGGCAAACACAGCGGCCGCCACGCGTTCCGCGACCGGGTCCGGGAACTCGGCTTCGAGCTGGACGAGTTCGAGACCAACCGCGCGTTCCAGGAATTCAAGAAGCTGGCCGACCGTAAGAAAGACGTCTACGACAGCGACATCGAGGCGATCGTGATGAACGCCGACAGCCTGTCGCCCGGGCCGTGGGCGCTGGCCTCGCTGCAGGTCAAAACCCAAACCGGCGAGGACGCCGCGGCCCACGTCACCCTGCGCGGCGAGGACGGCGGCGAAGCCAGCGGCAAGGCGCAGGGCGACGGCCCGATTGCCGCGGCCTTTCACGCGCTCGAGCTAGCCACGGGCGTGCAACTCGTGCTGCGCAACTTCGAGGTGCACAGTACCTCCGGGGGCGAGGATGCGCAGGGCGAGGTCACCGTCATGGTCGAACACGACGGCGCGAGCTATCGCGGCCACGGCACCAGCGTGGATATCGTCGAGGCCGGCGCGAGAGCGTACCTCGAGGTGATCAACCGGGTGTTGCGCCGGCAGTCCGGCGAGACGGCATCGCGGCCGGGCCCGGGTACCTCCCGGGCGACGATCTGACGGCCGGCGGGATGGCCGTGTCCGACGCCAAAACGCTGTTCGAGAAGGTCTGGGCCGAACACGTCGTCGTGCCGGAAACGGCGGACACGCCGGCGGTACTTTATATCGACCTGCACCTTATTCATGAGGTAACCACGCCACAGGCATTCGCCCTGCTGCGGGAACGCCGCCTGGCCGTGAGGCGTCCGGACCTCACCCTCGCCACCATGGACCACTCCACGCCGACGACGCCGGTGTCGAGCTTCCGCGACCTCGCGGTCGTCGGCGAGGGCGCTGCCAACCAGATCCGGCAGATGGAAGAGAACTGCCGCGAATTCGGTATCGAACTCTACGGGTTCGGCAGCGAACAGCGCGGCATCGTGCACGTCATCGGCCCGGAGCTCGGCGCCAGCCAGCCGGGCAAGACCATCGTCTGCGGCGACAGCCACACCAGCACGCACGGCGCTTTCGGCGCCCTCGCCTTCGGCATCGGCACGACGGAAGTCGGTCACGTCCTGGCAACGCAGTGCCTGCTGCAACGCAAGCCGAAGTCGCTCGCCGTCGACGTCGGTGGGCGCCTGCCGGCGGGCGTCACCGCCAAGGACGTCATCCTCGCCATCATCGGCCGGATCGGGGTCGACGGCGGCACCGGCCACGTCATCGAGTACCGCGGCGAGGCGATCCGTGCGCTCGACATGGAGGGACGCATGACGATCTGCAACATGTCGATCGAAGCCGGCGCACGCGCGGGCCTCATCGGTCCCGACGAAACCACCTTCGAGTACCTCGCCGGCCGGCCACGCGTGCCCCGCGCCGATGCCTGGGACGCCGCGGTGCGCCGCTGGCGGGCGCTGTGCAGCGACGAGGATGCGCGCTTCGACCGGACCGTCAGCATCGACGCGACGACGCTGCAGCCCATGGTCACGTTCGGCACCAATCCCGGCATGGTCGTCGGGGTCAACGATCCCGTACCGGAGGCGCACGACGCGAGTTTCCGCAAGGCACTCGATTACATGAAGGTGACGCCGGGCAAGCCGATGTCGGAGAACCGCGTCGACGTCGTGTTCGTCGGCAGCTGCACCAATGGCCGGCTGTCCGACCTGAAGGAGGCGGCCGGGATTCTCGCCGGGCGCAAGGTGGCGGACGGTGTGCGCATGCTCGTGGTGCCCGGCTCGCAGCAGGTGAAGCGGCGCGCGGAGGAACTCGGCCTGCACCGGATATTCACCGAGGCCGGCGCGGAATGGCGCGAGTCGGGCTGCTCGATGTGCCTCGGGATGAATGGCGACACGGTCGCCTCCGGGCAGCTCAGCGTGAGCACCAGCAACCGCAACTTCGAAGGCCGCCAGGGCATCGGCGCACGCACCGTGCTCGCGAGCCCTGCGACGGCAGCAGCGTCCGCGGTGCTGGGCCGTGTCGCCGACCCGCGCAAACTGACCTGACGAGCCAACCATGGATTCACTCACCGCCCTGAAATCCCGCACCGTCGTCCTGCCGATCCGCGACATCGATACCGACCAGATCATCCCCGCGCGCTTCCTGACGACGACGACCCGCGACGGCCTGGGCGCCGCATTGTTCCACGACCTGCGCTACGACCAGGACGGCGGCCAGCGACGCGACTTCCCGCTCAACGATCCCGCAAACCGGGACTGCGCGATCCTCGTCGCCGGCAACAATTTCGGTTGCGGGTCGTCGCGCGAGCACGCGCCCTGGGCCCTGCTCGACTACGGCATCCGGGCCGTCATCGCGACTGAGTTCGCGGATATTTTTAGGAATAATTCTTTAAAAAACGGCCTGTTACCGATCATTGTTGATGCGGTTACACATGCCTGGCTGGTCGCCAACCCGGGCGTCGAGCTGCACGTCGACGTGCTGGCCTCGCAGTTGACCCTGCCCGGCGGGCGCGTCGTCGACTACCCGATCGACGCGTTCGCCCGTTATTGCCTGACACAGGGCATCGACCAGCTCGGCTACCTGCGGCAACAGGCGGACGCCATCGCGAAATTCGAGGAGGCACGTCCATGGAAGCCATGATCACGGTGCTGCCGGGAGACGGGATCGGTCCCGAGGTCGCCGCCGCCGGCCGTGCGGTGCTCGAGCGGATCGCGGAGCGTCACGGCCATCGTTTCGAATTCAGCGAGCAGCTGATCGGCGGGGCCGCAATCGATGCCGTCGGCGAGCCCCTGCCCGCCGGCACGGTGGCGAGCTGCGAAGACAGCGACGCGGTGCTGCTCGGTGCGGTCGGCGGCCCGAAATGGTCCGACCCCAACGCGCCGGTGCGGCCGGAACAGGGCCTGCTCGGCTTGCGCTCGGTACTCGGCGTGTTCGCGAACCTCAGGCCGGTGACGATCTATCCCGAGCTCGCCGCTGCATCGCCGCTCAGGGCCGAGATTCTCGAGGGCGTGGATATCGTCGTCGTGCGCGAGCTCACGGGCGGCATCTATTTCGGCGCCAAGACGCGCGACGCCTATTCGGCAACCGACCTGTGCCGTTATCACGTCCACGAGGTCGAGCGTATCGTGCGCGTCGCCGCGGAACTCGCGCGCGGCCGCCGCGGCAAGCTCTGCTCGATCGACAAGGCCAACGTGCTGGAGACCTCGAGGCTGTGGCGCGACGTGACCGACCGCGTGATGGCCGCCGACTTCCCGGATATCGAGCTCGAAACCCTGCTCGTCGATGCCGCGGCGATGCACCTGCTCAGCCGCCCGTCGGATTTCGACGTGATGGTCACGGAAAACATGTTCGGCGACATCCTCACCGACGAAGCGTCGATGCTAGCGGGGTCCCTCGGGATGCTGCCGTCGGCCTCGCTCGGCGACAGCGCCCGCGGCCTGTACGAGCCGATTCACGGCTCCGCCCCCGACATCGCCGGACAGGGGATCGCCAATCCCTGCGGCACGATCGCGAGCGCCGCGATGCTGCTGCGCCACAGCCTCGGCCTCGAGGCAGAAGCCGCGGCCATCGAGCAGGCGATCGCGCAGGTCATCCGTGACGGCGGCCGCACGGCCGACATCGCGACCGCGGGCCAGGAAAAACTCGGCACCGCCGCGATGACTGACGCAATACTGGCCAGGCTTGCCTAGCCGCCTGCCGAACTCCGGGTCATCTACTGCGAC
>DATIUU010000106.1:0-6279 GCA_035466635.1 Woeseiaceae bacterium | reverse complement strand
CCGGAAACGCTTGCTCCGGTAGAGCGTGACCGTCTCGTTCTGCCGCACCCAGCGGCCGAATTCGCGCTGCCACGCGGCGTATTGCCGGTCGCTGGCAGCCGGCCCGGGCAAATCCGCGAACGAGGCGCCCGGGACGGCGCTGCTGTCGAGGGATTCGACCGCCATGCCCAGCGGCTCGGCGGCATCCCAGTCGACGGCCACCGGGCCGTCCGCGATCTCGACGGTATAGAGAACGCTGCGCTGCTCCTCGAGCTGGTAGCGCGCGCTGGAGAACAGGACCTCCGCGCCGGCGATGAGCCGCGGGAAATAGGTGACGTCGTCGGCCGCGCCCGGCACGAAGTACTGGTCGATGGCCGGCGGCAGCGCCGGCGCATCGGCGCTGCGGTTCTGCTTCGGCTTTGCCGCGCCGGTCGGCCCTGCGTCGACGGCAGGCCGCGCGCCGGCCATGAGCGTGCGGATGTGGTCGCGCGTCAGCGGGCCCGCGAGGTAGGACATGACCCAGCGGGTGCCGAAGACGACCGGCGCGTCCTCGTGAACGTTGTGCAGCAAGAAACGGCGCTTGCCGAGGCCGGCCAGGGTTTGCTCCATGGCCTGCCTGTCGAAATCGCCCTAGCTCGCGCCTTCGAGGCCTTCCATGACCCGGGCCTTGTCGCGCTCCGTCTGCAGCCGGCCGATGAACCAGGTACCGGTGTTCGACAGGCCCTTGTAATCGAGGTCTACCGGGTTCTGCGTCGCGAGGACCAGGCCGAGGCCGTAGGCGCGGGCCTGCTTGAGCAGCGTCAGGAACAGCGACTTGGTCGGCGGGTTCGCCACCGGCGGCATGAAGCCGAAGATCTCGTCCATGTAGAGGATCGCGCGCAGGCTCGACGTGCCCGGCTGGGCACGCATCCAGGCGATGATCTCGTTCAGCAGCATGGACACGAAGAACATGCGCGACGCATCGTCGAGGTGCGCGATGGACATCACCGAGATGCGCGGCTTGCCCGCGGCGGTGTAAAGGAGATTCTTTGCGCTCAGCGGCTCGCCCTGCATCCAGGCCTCGAAACCGGGTGCCGCCAGCAGGCTGTTGAGCCGCATCGCCAGCGCGAAGCGATCCTTGCCGGGGAAGAATGCGTCGAGGCTCATGACGCCGATCGTGTTGAACGGCGGGTCCTGGATCGCCGCGATCAGGCCGGCGATGTCGAGCCCCCTGCCCGCCTGCCAGGCGTGATCGAGGAGCTGCGAAACGAGTATGTGCTCGCGGCTCGCGACCGGGTCGGCGTCGATGCCGAGCAGCGTCAGGATGCCGGTCGCGGTCGCCTGCACGCGTTCGCGGTACAGGTCGGCATCGTCCATGAGCGCCGGCTCGGGCGGGGCGAAGGACTTCAGCACCGACACCGGGAGCCCGGCATTGCTGCCGGGCGTGTAAATGGCCATGTCCACGGAACTGCGCAGCTGCGCGATACGCGCGCCCGTCTGCCCCCAGTCGCCGAGCCCTTTCTTCCACAGGGCCGCCTGCGCGGCCGCGTACTCATCGACCGTCTGGCCCTGGTCGCTCGCGCTGCGCGGGTTGACCCACGGCCGGAAGTCCTGGGCGGCGAGCGTCGGGAACGTCAGGAGCAGGTTGCCCATGTCGCCCTTGGGGTCGATGGCGATGACCGGGATGTGGTCGAGCGCCGCCTCTTCGAGCAGGCCGATGCCGAGGCCGGTCTTGCCGGAACCGGTCATGCCGATGATCACGGCATGCGTCGTCAGGTCCTTCGAGTCGTACAGGACCAGTTCGTCCGTGAGCGAGCCGGCATCCGCGTCCTGGCGCTTGCCGAGGTAGAAGCTGCCCAGTTTCTCGAAGTCAGGCAGGGTCATGGCGTGTCCTCAGGGATAGGTATAGCTGGCCTGTATGCCGAGCGGGATACCGATCGCAAAGTAAACCAGCAGGAAGATCGTCCAGGCGATGAGAAAGGTGATCGAGTACGGCAGCATCATCGCGGTGAGCGTGCCGATGCCCGTGCTCTTCACGTAGCGCTGGCAGAAAACGACGACCAGCGGGAAGTAGGGCATCAGCGGCGTGATGATGTTGGTGCTGGAATCACCGACGCGGTAGGCCGCCTGGGTCAGGTCCGGGGAGATGCCCAGCGACATCAGCATGGGCACGAAAATCGGCGCGAGCAGGCCCCACTTGCCACTGGCCGAGCCGACGAAGATGTTGACGAATGCGGTCAGGAAGACGATGCCGACGATCGCGACCGGCGCCGACGCGTTCATCGCCTTCAGGAAGTTGGCGCCCTCGAGCGCGAGCAGGACACCGAGATTCGACTGGCCGAACGCGTACACGAACTGCGCGATGAAAAACATGATGACGAGGTAGTACGCCATGCCGTGCATCGCGTGGGTCATGCCCTCGATCATGTCTTTCGAGCTTTTCATCGTGCCGGCGACGATGCCGTAGACGATGCCCGGCACCAGGAACAAGAAGAAGATCAGCGACACGATCGCGCGCATCATCGGCGAACTGAACGACGTCAGCTCGCCCTCGGGCGTGCGCCATGCCGAATCCTGCGGCAGGGCCGTTACGAACAACAGCACGATGCCGATGAGCATGGCGATCAACGCCCAGCGCAGCCCCTTGCGCTCGTTCGGCTGCAGGTCATGCATCTCGGGCAGGTCCTCGGCGTCGCCGTCGATCTCGGTGCCCATGATGCGCGGTTCGACGACCTTGTCGGTGATGTACCAGCCGAGGCCGATGATCAGCAGCGACGAGGCCGTCGTGAAGAAGTAGTTGTTGAGCGGGTTGACGATAATGTCCGGATCGAGGATCTGCGCACCCGCCTGGGTGAGTCCCTGCAGCAACGGGTCCAGCGAGCTCGGCACGAAGTTGGCGGAGAAGCCGCCGGAAACGCCCGCGAACGCGGCCGCGATGCCCGCCAGCGGATGGCGCCCGGCTGCATAGAAGATGACGCCGCCCAGCGGGATCACGAGCACGTAGCCCGCGTCCACCGCCGAGTGCGAGACGATGCCGACGAGGATGACCATCGGCGTCAGCAGCTTCACCGGCGTCACGTTCAAGAGCGCGCGGATCGCCGAGTTGATGAAGCCCGTGTGCTCGGCGACGCCGATACCCAGCATCGCGACCAGCACCACGCCGACCGGGTGGAAATGCACGAAATTCGTGACCATGACCGAGAGGAACTCGGTCATCGCCCGGGGCGCCAGCAGGTTGTTGATCACCAGCGGCTCGTTGGAGCGCGGGTCGACCACACTGAACGTGACGTAGGAAAACAGCCACGACAGCACCCAGACGATGAAAAGCAGTGCGATGAACAGCACCGCCGGGTCGGGGAGCTTGTTGCCCACGCGCTCGACGGTGGCGAGCATGCGGGCGGCCAGGCCGGGTTTGGCCGTTTCTTGTTGTTGTTCTGCCATTACGGGTTCCGTCAGGTCCTTACAGCGAGTTTACATGAATCACGTGCGCGCAACGGTTTCGGCGGCTCGGGGCATTTCTCTCCCTCATGGCTCGCTGCGCTGCGATTTACTTCGGTCGAGAAACGCCCCGAGCCGCCTGACTACTGCCACCCATCGCGACGGAGCCGGGGCCGGGGTATCTGTCGACGAGGCCTGTAGGAGCGCGCCTCGGCGCGCGATCGATGCCGGATCGCGGTTCGAGAACCGCTCCTACAGCCCTCCCGAGGCTACCACCCGCAACTACGCCCGGCATTCTGCTCCTCGAGGTAAGCCATCAATGGTGCGAAGTAATCGATGATCGCGGTGGCGTCCATCTCGCGCGTGCCGGCGAATTCCTCGAGCGTGTCCTGCCACGGCTGGCTCTCGCCCTTCTGCAGCAGGTCCCAGAACTTCGCGCCGGCCTCCTTGCTCCCGTACAGCGAGCAGGACTGCAGGTCGCCTTCGTGGCCGGCGACGTCGCACAACGTGCGCTGCAGCTGGAACTGCAGGATGCGGGCAAGGAAGTAGCGCGTGTAGGAGACATTGGCCGGAATGTGGTACTTGGCGCCCGGATCGAAGTCGGCCTCGCTGCGCTCGACGGGCGGCGCTACGCCCTGGTATTTTTCGCGCAGCGCCCACCAGGTTTCGTTGTAATTATCGGGCGTCACCGCGCCCGAGAACACCATCCAGCGCCACTCGTCGACGAGCTTCGCCCATGGCAACGCGGCGATGCTCCGCAACGCCATCTGCATCTGGCGGTTGATGTCGGCCTCGCGGCTGTTCTCTGCCGCCTCGATCAGCCCGACCTCGGCGAGATACCCGGGCGTCATCGACAGCGTCACGGTGTCGCCGATCGCTTCGTGGAAACCCGGGTGCGCGGAGCCGCGGAACAGCGGCGACTGATCCTTGTAGGCGCTCTGGTAATAGTTGTGGCCGAGTTCGTGGTAGATCACCTTGAGCTCGTCGTAGGTCTGCTTGATGCACATCTTGATGCGCAGGTCGTTGCCGCCATCGAGCCCCCACGCGCTGGCGTGGCAGACCACCTCGCGATCGGCCGGTTTCGTGAACATCGAGCGTTCCCAGAACGTGTCGGGTAACCGGTGCATGCCGAGCGATACGTAGAAATCCTCCGCCGAGCGCGTCATCTCCTGCGGGGTGTAGTTCTTCTTCTGCAACGTGGCATCGACGTCGAAGTCGGCGGCGCCGGGATAGGGCTCCATGAGGTCGAAAAGAAAGTCCCAGGTCTGCGCCCACATGTTGCCGAGCAGGTGCGCGGGGATCGGCTGGTCCTGCGGCACCTTGTCTTCGCCGTAGAACTCCCCAAGCTTTGCGCGGACGTGGCAGTGCAGTTGCTCGTAAAGCGGCTTCACCTGCTCCCAGAGGCGCCGGGTCTCGGCCGCAAATGCGTCCGGGCTCATGTCGTAGTTTGCCCGCCACATCTCGCCGAGGTCGCCGTAGCCGAGTTCGCGCGCGCCCTCGTTCGCGAGCTCGACGTAGCGTGCGTACATGTCGCGCATCGGCGGCGAGACCGTGCGCCAGCCCTGCCACGCATCGAGCAGTTCATCGTAATCGCGGCTGGTCTGCATGAGGCTCTCGAGTTCAGGGCCGCTGAGACAATCGTTCTTGCTGCGGCAATACTTGCCCGCGCCGTACATGCCTTTCATCTCGGTTGCGAGCTGCGTCAGCTCGCGGCGCTTGTCCGCATCGGCAGGCGACGGCAGCGAGGTGCCGAGCTTCAGCAGGTCGATGGCCCGGCGGGTCCCGGGCGCGAGTTCCTGGCCGTCGTACTGCATTGCCTGTTGGACGGCGTCGCTGTGCCAGGCGGCATAGCGTTCGCTCGCCCGCGACTGCAACAGTGCCGTGTCTTCGGTGATGTAGGTGGCACGGACCCAGCCGGCGGCGCCGGATTCGCGGCCGAGTTCCTCGAGTTCTGCGTTGATGCGGGCCACGAACGCGTCGGCCGTCTCCGCCGGCTCGGCCCGGGTGTCAGCCGCCTGCGGCGTGGCGGCCTCTTCGCCGGGCTGGCCGCAGCCGGAGAGCAGCAACGCAACAAGCAAGACGGAACAGGAATATTTCATGTCGTTACCTCGCAGGTTCGGGCGAGCAATCCGATCGCGGGCACTGCTCGCAATGCCGGTGGGCCGCCAGGCGGGGCATCCGCGTCCGGGCCGGCCGGAAAGGCACCCCCTCGTCCGACAGCCGAAAGGGTAAGGAGGTTCCTTACTTCACGCCGTGTGTCATGCGGTTGATCAGCGGTGCGAACAGCACGAACACGAAGCCCGCGCCCACGACGATGCTCGCCACGACCGTAAACAGCTCGTGCGGCGGCAGGGTCTCGATGCGGCTGGCTATCAGCCCGGCGACGAGATTGCCCAGTGCGGCGCCCATGAACCAGGTGCCCATCATCTGGCCTACCAGGCGGTTCGGCGAGAGCTTGGTCACGCTGCTCAGGCCGACGGGGCTCAGTGCCAGCTCGCCGACCGTGTGGAAGAAGTAGGTCACCACGAGCCAGGTCATGCCGACGCCGACGGCCGGGCTGGCCGCGGCGCCTTCCGGAACGTAGAGCGCGCCCCACGCCAGCACCAGGAAGCCGACGCCGAGCAGCACGAGGCCCATGCCGAACTTCATGGGGATGGACGGGTTCCTGGCGCCGAGACGAACCCACAGCAAGCCGACGACCGGCGCCAGCAGGATGATAAACACGGGATTCACGGACTGCAGCCAGGTGGTCGGCACCTCCCACCCGAACAACATGCGATCCGTGAGATCCCGCGCATAAATATTCATGGACGAGCCGGCCTGCTCGAACCCGGACCAGAACATCGCGGCCCCGAGGAACAGCAGGAAGATCACGAACACGCG
>DATIUU010000105.1:0-1543 GCA_035466635.1 Woeseiaceae bacterium | reverse complement strand
GTCATGGCCCACCTCGGCATGACGGACAAGCCGCAAAGGGAGATCCCCGAATCGAGGATTTACGAACGCTCGCGCTGGGTGCGCGTAGCGATGGGCGAAGGCGGCTTCTTCTTTCCGCAGGCCGGCCTCGGCGCGGCCGTGAAAAAGGGGGACACACTCGGCAGGATCGTGGATCCGCTGACCGACGAGTCGCACACGGTCGTGTCGACGGTGGACGGCGAGGTCATCGGCATCGCATTTTCGCGGCCGGTTCTCTCCGGGTATGCGCTCTACCACATCGCGTGGCACACGGCGGAGTGAACCGGGCTATGCGGCCGCCACGATCGTCCAGATGCCGATGACGATGAATCCCGCACCCGCGACGTACGACAGGTAGCGGGGATCCACGTACTGCGAGATGACGGAACCGGCGGCCACCGCGATGAGTGACGAGAGAATCAGCGCGAGCGAGGCGCCCACGAACACGGTGACGAGGCTGACCGAGGGCTTGCTCGCGAAGAGAACGGTCGCGAGCTGCGTCTTGTCACCCAGTTCGGCCAGGAATACAGTGCCGAAGACGACGAATAGAACTTTCAGATCCATTATCGAAGGTGCTCCTGGTGGCTCGCGGCGGAACTGACAAGTCTAATCTCAAGCGCCGGCTGGCAACAGCCGTTCCGGGGCTGGCGGATGCCGACGACGCGGTGCTCGACCGGCTGCTCGAGAAGGCCCGGGTCGTCAAGCTCGGCCACGACCGCTTCGTGTTCCACGCCGGCGACCTGTGCCAGGCGTTCCTGGTACTGCTCGACGGCGAGGTGCGGGTGCAGCTCACGGCGGCGAACGGCCGCGAGGTCACGTTGTATCGCATCGGCCCGGGCGGCTCGTGCATCCTCACCACGTCCTGCCTGCTGAGCGACGAGAACTACCCCGCCGAAGCCATCGCGGAGTCCGACGTGGAAGCGCTCGCCATTCCCGTGTCGAGCTTCCAGTCCGCGCTGGAGAGTTCGCCGTGGTTCCGCCGTTTCGTCTTCGACGGCTTCTCCTCGCGCCTCGCGAGCGTCATCCGCAAGATCGAGCAGATCGCGTTCACGGCCATCGACGTGCGCCTGGCCGCCTTGCTGCTCGAACTGGACCGGAAAGGCGTCGACAAGATCACGCACCAGGACATCGCCGTGGAACTCGGCACCGCCCGCGAAGTCGTGTCGCGGCACCTCAAGCGCTTCGAAAGCGAGGGCCTGGTGCGGCTGGGCCGCGGCCAGGTGACGATCGTCGATCGCCCCCGGGTCGAGGCGCTGGCCCGCCCGCCGCTCGGTGACTGAGTCACTGACGCCGGGATTCTCCCGGCGCACAATCTGGACCGTATCCATAACCTCACATTGCGCGAACAAGGAGCATCATCATGGCATTCAGAAACGAAGGTACGGTTGATCGTGTACTGCGGGTCGTCGTCGGCGCCGCGCTGCTGAGCCTGGTCTTCGTCGGCCCCGAGACCCCCTGGGGCTGGATCGGCGTCGTACCGCTGGTAACCGGCCTGATCGGCAATTGCCCGGTCTACTCGCTGCTC
>DATIUU010000104.1:0-10285 GCA_035466635.1 Woeseiaceae bacterium | reverse complement strand
ACTTGCCGTGATCGATATGGGCGATGATTGAGAAATTGCGTATGTGATCCATGAATAGCTGGCTTCGCGGCCGCCACGTAAACCGGCGAAGTATACCGGGTTACGGGTTGCGGGCCAGTATCGCTTCTATCGACGGCCGGTCCAGGCGGTACTGGCAGACGACCTCGCCCTCGAATTCCACCACCGGTATCCGTACATCGAAGCGTTCCTTCCAGTCGTCACGGCTGTCGATGTCGCGAATCTCGACATCGAGCCGCCCGCGCAGCAGCGGCAACAACTGCTCGACCAGCACATCGCACAGGTGGCAGCCGCGGCGGCTGTAAACGTAAAGCACCGGCTTCACGGGATCAGCGGCCGTTCACGACGTGCGGCGACAGCGTCGGCGTGAATCGCGCCAGGCAGGTTTCGTCACGCAACCGGCGCCCGCTGGCCAGTACGCCCGCCGCCAGCCCCGCGAGCGCCGTTGCCGCGGCCGCGGCATCGCCCAGGGCGAGCGCGTATGCCAGCGCTGCGCAAGCGGCCGCAGCCGCCAGCGGCAGGCCGTAAACCAGCAATGCGGCACGCAGCACATTGCCCGGAGCCAGGTCGATGTTCACCACGTCCCCGGCGGCGAGGGCGCTGCCTGCGGCCACCGCGACCTCGAGCCGCCGGAGGCCTTGCCGGGCCGCGAAGATGCCGGCGCCGCAACCGCGGCCGGCTGCGCAGCGGGCACACACCGCCGCCGCCTCCACGGCGACGATCGCACGAGCCCCGCGGTCGTCACGGACGATTTCGACGATTGTGCCTTGCGGACTGGTCATCAGCTCGTTTCGCTCCAGCCGTGCCCGGGACGGGACCGAACCCGCGGCTACGGGCTCTGCCGCATCGATTTCGCGATTTGTTCGACGGTGACTTGCGGCACCTGGCCGACCGCGGTCACGCGGTAGCCGTCGATGACCGTGCTGTAGGAGTTGGACGCCCCCACGCTCGAGCGCCTCGATGTCTTCTCGTCGGCAACCGGCGCGATGAACACGGACACACTGGCCAGCCCGTCGCTGTACACGATGTGCGTGAGCGGGTCGTCCGCGTCCGGCAGGATATTCTGCTGCGTCGACACCGCGCGGAATCCGGCGGGCACGTCGTCGGCAACCCACTCACTCTCGACCTCGCGTTTCATCGTCGGGCCGGGCTCGGTATACCACTTCCAGTTATCGATGCTGTAAGAAGAAGCCAGGGCGCTGGAGCGGATGTCCTGCTCGATGCTGATATCGGCAAACTTGACGTGCTCGAGCGGGCCGTTGTCGTCGCCGATCAGCTGCGTCTGCAGGGGAAACCCGGTCTCGGTATCGAGCCAGATGCGGTAACCGTAGCGGTAATGGTCGTGCGGCAGGATTGCCAGTTGCACCGCCTGGCGCCCGGCGACGCGCTCGAAGTCCTTGATCAGGACGTCGTACTCGTTGCCGAAGCGGATGTGGCTCGACGGCAGTGTCGAAAACAGCGTGCTCTGGTTGTTCCATTCCTCGACCAGTACCGATTCCCGGTCGGGGAGGATGCAATGCACCTCGTTGCCGTTGCGGATGATCTCGAGGCCGTTGCCGTCCTGGATGACGACTTTCTCGCGAACTACGCCGTCCTTCACGGTATGCACGACCTTGAAGGTATCCACCCTGCCGTCGCGCACGCGAACCACCGTGCCCGCGTAATTGGTGACCTGGACGGCATTGCCCATCCGGTCGATCCACTCCTGCGGCGTGAACGTATCGTCGGCGGACGCACCCGCTGCAGCGAAAAAGCCGCAGGACACGATGCATACTGCGGCTTTCGTTGTTTGCATGCGGCTGCGCATTACGGCTGACTGGTCACCGGCTCGGCGGATTCATCTTCTCCCGCCGCCTCGGCCTCGTCCACGTCGGTTTCCTCGGCGAGCTCCTCGGCCCGCATTTGCAACGAGGTCACGCGCGTCGAAAAGCTGTTGGAACCTTCACCGTGGAGAATCAGCAGGCGCCGCAACTCGGCGTCATCCATGGTCGGCACCGTTTCCGAGACGACGTCGTCGGCAACCACGGCCGTGCCGGCGACCGTGGAATCGACATCGGCGACGCGGCCGAGCCCGAATATGGCGACGAGTGCAACGGTTGCAGCGATTGCGGCGCCGGCGGCCGGCCGAACGAAGCGTGGCGGCGGGGCGGAAACCACGGTATCCGCCGAGTCCTGCAGCGGCCGCTCGTCGAGCTCCGCGGCGATACGCTCGCGCAACGCGTCACTGCCCTGCAGGCTGTACTCACCGCGCATGATCCGGCCGATTGCCAGGTACTCGGATACCTGCCTGCGCAGGGCCGCATCCTGGCTCAGGCGCCGTACGAGCAGTTCCGCCTCGTTTTCCGGCAGCTCGCCGTCGACGAAGGCCGACACCTGCATTCTTATTGCTTCGTTCATGTTCCACCCGCCGGGGCAATGCCCCTCTTGCTAACGTATCAGGGAACCGACTTTTTTACTAATGGCGTCGCGTGCCCTGAAAATCCTCGACCGCACCGTTCCGACCGGACATTCCATCGTCTGTGCGATTTCCTCATAACTCATGCCATCCAGTTCCCGCAGGATGATCGCCGTGCGCAGGTCATCCGGCAGTGCTGCAATCGCCTTTTCAACGGCGCGCTGCAACTCCTGGCTCTGCGTCACGCCCTCGGGCGTGTCCGTTTCCCTCAGCCGCGCGTGAAGGTCGTACTGCTCCGGGTCCTGCAGGTCGAGCTCGACGTCCATCGGCCGCCGGCGCTGCGCTGCCAGGTGATTCTTGGCGGTATTCACGGCGATCCGGTACAGCCACGTGTAGAACGCACTGTCGCCGCGAAACCGCGGCAGGGCCCTGTAGGCCTTGATGAAGGCCTCCTGGGTAATGTCCAGCGCTTGCTCCGGGTCGCGCACATACCGCATCACCAGGTTGACAATCTTGTGCTGGTACTTGAGGACCAGCAGATCGAACGCGCCTTTGTCACCTTTCTGGACCCGTTTGACCAGCTTGGCGTCCGTCGATTCATTCGACATCCGGTTGCGTCCCGCGGGTCATCGGGCATAGCGGCTCGATGTCCGGATAGACCGGCACGGCCCTCGAAAGTTCTGCTAGTTCAGCGGTCATTTTGCGAATTTGTTCGAATAAGTGATGCCGGTCCGCTGCCACCGGCGATCCCGCTCGCCGGTTCCACAGCCCGGGCATGGTAGCAGCTTCGTCAGGTTGCTCCAATGTGCCGCCAAATCACCTGGAGGCGGCGCCAGTCCTCGCTTGCATGGCCACGTGCACTGACGAGCTCGGCATACGGGCGCCCCCGCGGGGTTGCTATTCGCAGCCACGCGATGCGTGCCAGTACCACGCTGCCGGCACACAGCCTCGCGGGCTCCCAGGCGCCGTCCGGCGACTGCCGCTCGACGTGCCCGCCCGCGGCGATGCGCAACGCACCGCTCGCGGCGTATCCCTGCCGCAGCGACAACCACTCGAAACCGCACAGGCCGGTCCAGCCTGCGGCAAGCAGTCCCTTGAGCGGGGCGGCGACCGCCAGCAGGGGCAGGAACGCGAGGCCGGCCAGGAACAACAGGGCGCCGGTCAGCAGCACGAGGCGGCGCAGCCCCGCATCAGGCCGTATTTCGGCGAAGTATGATGTCGATACCGCGTGCAATGACCTCGGACCCGGGCTCCCTGCGCTGCAACAGATACCCCACGAGTTCCGGGTCGGACAGCTCCAAAAGTGCGCGGAACGCGGCCTTATCGGCAGCGGGGGCCGCGCCGTAGCCGTCGTCGAGATAGCGCGTGAGCAGCTGGTCGAGTTCCTTCATGCCGCGACGGCACTGCCAGCGCAGGCGCTTCGTGGAATCGTCGTTCATTCGGCTCACGTCAAATCGCGGTTCGAGAACCGCTGCTGCAGCTAATGCCGGCGCTCCGCGAGCATCTTCTTCGTCTCGGCGATGGCTTTCGCCGGATTCAGGTCCTTGGGGCACGTCTGCGTGCAGTTCATGATGGTGTGGCAGCGATACAGGCGGAACGGGTCCTCGAGTGCATCGAGGCGTTCGCCGGTCGCCTCGTCACGGCTGTCCACCAGCCAGCGGTAGGCGGCCAGCAGTGCTGCAGGGCCGAGGTAGCGATCGCTGTTCCACCAGTAACTGGGGCAACTGGTCGAACAGCAGGCACACAGAATGCAGGCGGCCGGCTCGTTGATGAGTTCCTGGTCTTCCTTGCTCTGCAACCGCTCGCGGTCCGGGGGCGGCGGCGTGCGGGCCTGCAGCCAGGGCTTGATCGAGGCATACTGCGCATAGAAATTGGTCAGGTCGGGCACCAGGTCCTTGACGACCCGCATGTGCGGCAGGGGATAGATCCTGACGTCGCCCTTCACGTCGTCGATCGCGCGCGTGCACGCCAGCGTGTTGCCGCCGTCGATATTCATGGCACAGGACCCGCAGATGCCCTCGCGGCAGGAGCGCCGGAACGTCAGCGTCGGGTCGATCTCGTTCTTTATCTTGATGAGCGCGTCGAGCACCATGGGACCGCAACTGTCCATGTCGATTTCGTACGTGTCGATGCGCGGGTTTTCGCCGCTGTCGGGATCGTAGCGATAGACGGCGAAGCGCCTGATGTTGCCGGTGCCTTGCGGCGCCGCGAAATGCTTGCCCTTCCTGATTCTCGAATTGGGCGGCAGTCTGAACTCGGCCAAGGGGATCTCCTAGTACACGCGTGCCTTGGGCGGCACAGCCTCGACTTCGTCGGTCAACGTTTGCTGGTGCACCGGTCGGTATTCGAAACGGACGGTGCCGTCACCGTCGACCCATGCGTAGGTGTGCTTCATCCAGTTTTCGTCGTCGCGATCGGGATAATCCTCGCGCGCGTGCGCGCCGCGGCTCTCGAGCCGGTTGGCGGCGGACTCGATGGTCGCGACGGCGTTGAGCAGCAGGTTTTCGAGTTCCATGGTCTCGACGAGGTCCGTGTTCCAGATGAGCGAACGATCGGATACCCGCACGTCGCCAAACGAGGCGAAGGTCTCTTTCAGCTTGCCGACGCCTTCGTTCAGCACCTCGCCGGTACGGAACACCGCCGCGTGATTCTGCATGATACGCTGCATCTCGAGGCGGATCTCGGCCGTCGAACGGCCGCCCTTCGCGTTGCGCAGCCGGTCGATGCGCGCGACGCTGTTCTGCCCCGCCTCCGCGCCCAGGGGCTTGTGTCGCGCCCCCGGCTGCATCGTCTCGGCACAGTGCTTCGCGGCCGCGCGCCCGAACACGACCAGGTCGAGCAGCGAATTCGAACCGAGGCGGTTGGCGCCGTGGACCGACACGCAGGCGGCCTCGCCCGCGGCCATCAGCCCCGGCACGACCGATTCGGGGTTGCCGTCGCGGAGGGTCACGACTTCGCCGGTGAAGACCGCGGGAATCCCGCCCATGTTGTAGTGCACGGTCGGCAGTACCGGGATCGGTTCCCTGGTCACGTCGACGCCGGCGAAGATCTTTGCCGTCTCCGCGATACCGGGGAGCCGTTCCTCGATGACTTCCGGGCCGAGGTGTTCGAGATGCAGGTGGATGTGGTCCGCGTCCTTGCCGACGCCCCTGCCCTCGCGGATCTCGATGGTCATCGAACGGCTGACGACATCGCGCGATGCGAGGTCCTTGGCGTTGGGCGCGTAACGTTCCATGAAGCGCTCGCCGTCGGAATTCGTCAGGTAGCCGCCCTCGCCGCGCACGCCTTCCGTGATGAGGCACCCCGCGCCGTAGATGCCCGTCGGGTGGAACTGCACGAATTCCATGTCCTGCAGCGGCAGGCCGGCGCGAAGCACCATGGCATTGCCGTCCCCGGTGCAGGTATGCGCCGAGGTACAGGAGAAGAACGTGCGGCCGTAGCCGCCGGTCGCGAGGATCACCTGGTGGGAACGGAAGCGGTGCAGGCGGCCCGTCGCGAGGTCTATCGCAACGACGCCGCGGCAGGCGCCGTCCTCCATCATCAGGTCGACCGCGAAATACTCGATGTAGAACTCGGCATCGTGTTTCAGCGACTGCTGGTAAAGGGTGTGCAGCATCGCATGCCCGGTGCGGTCGGCTGCCGCGCAGGTGCGCTGTGCCGTGCCCTGGCCGAAATGCGTCGTCATGCCGCCGAACGGCCGCTGGTAGATGCGGCCGTCCTCGGTGCGCGAAAACGGCACCCCGTAGTGCTCCAGCTCGATCACGGCATCGGGCGCTTCCTTGCACATGTACTCGATCGCGTCCTGGTCGCCGAGCCAGTCCGAGCCCTTGATGGTGTCGTACATGTGCCAGCGCCAGTCGTCCTCGCCCATATTGCCGAGCGCGGCGCTGATGCCGCCCTGCGCCGCAACCGTGTGGCTGCGCGTCGGGAAGACCTTGGTGATACAGGCGGTGTCGAAACCGGCCTGAGCCAGCCCGAAGGTGGCGCGCAGCCCGGCACCGCCGGCGCCGATGACGACGACATCGTAACTGTGATCGATGAATTCGTAGTCGCTCATGAACCGATTCCGATGACGAGGATCGAGTAGACGGCCGCTATCGCAACGAAGACGTGCGCGAAACGCGACAGCAACAGGGATACGACCTTGGTGCCCGGCGTGTGCACGTAGTCTTCAATGACGACCTGCACGCCGAGATACGAATGATAGGCGAGCGTCAGCGACAGCAACGACAACAACACCCCGTTCAGCGGCACGCCGATGAAACGAATGACGTCGAGATAAGTGAGACTCTGCAGGCCGAGCAGCGAATAGACGAACCAGCTGCCGAGCAGGACCAGCGCGACCGCCGAGACACGCTGTCCCCACCAGTGATCCGTGCCTTCCTTCGCGCTGCCGAGGCCGAGCACCCGGCCCAGCGGTGTTTTCAGGCTCATGTCGCGATCCACCAGAAAATCGTGTTCATGGCGACCGCGAACGCCAGCACCAGCCACGCCGAACGATCGGCGCTCTGCTTGTCGAAACCGCGCCCCGTGTCCCAGGCGAGGTGACGAATGCCGTTGGCGGCATGGAAGAAGAACGCGAAACTCCAGCCGACCAGCAACAGCCTGCCGGCCATCGTGCCCATCAGCGTGGTGAATTTCAGGTAAGCCTCCGGGCCTGCCGCCGCCTGCATCAGCCAGGCGGCAAGCACGATGAGGCCGATGGACATGGCCACGCCGGTCACGCGGTGCAGGATCGACAGCACCATGGTGATCGGCCATCGATAGATCGACAGGTGTGGCGACAGGGGTCTGCCGGAATTACTCATGCGCGTACTTTCTTGTTATTTCAGAAATCGATACAACGGCCGCCCTTCTCCCAGTCGCCGTAGCGCGTCGGGTCCGGTCCCTTGCGACCGCCGATTTCCTTCGGCCGGTTCCCGGATGACGCCTCGTCGTCGGCAGCCTCGTCGTGTTCGGACGCTGTCGGACTGTCGTCGCCTGGAGGGTCGGTCTTGCTCATGGGCGAAGTATGCCAGACAACTTCTGAAGCTGCATGAATCGATGTAATTTCCGTGCGAGTAGTTACAATCGAAAGTCCATGGACGCATTCCCGTACTCGAAAATCATCGTCTCCGGCGCCGATGCGTTCGATTTCCTGCAGGCGCAGCTCTCCAACGACCTGCGCCTGCTGCAGGAAAACCCGGAGCTGCTGGCGGCCTGGTGCAACCCGAAAGGCCGCGTCATCTGCATCGTGCGCGTCCGCCGCCGCGACGGCGGTTACGTGCTGTTGCTGCCCGCCGAACTCGCGGACTCCGTGCTGAAGCGGCTCACCCTGTTCCGCTTCCGCTCCAAAGTCACGTTCGAGCAAGCGCTGGCCTCGCCGGAGGATCTCGGCATCGGGCGTAATACCCGGGACTGGCTGCTCGACAACCTGAAGGCCGGCCGGCCGGAAATCTGGCAGGCGCAATCCGAACAATTCACGCCGCACATGCTGAACCTCGACCTCCTCGGCGCGGTCAGCTTCGACAAGGGCTGTTATCCCGGCCAGGAGATCGTCGCCCGCACCCACTACCGGGGCGCGACGAAGCGCCGCAGCCATCGTTTCAGGTCCGCGCAGCCGGTAGCGCCGGGCGACAAGGTCAGCGACGGCGAGCGCGAAATCGGCGAGGTGCTGAACGCGATCGGCAACGACCTGCTGGCCGTCATCCCGTCGGAAAAGGCGGACGCGAGGCTGTCCGTCAGCGGCGTCGAACTCGAACACGTGCCGCTCGCGTGCGGCTGAGCCCGCCGCGCCAGACGTTTGACATAACTTGCTTCACGCCCCGGGGAATGTATAAACTGCCCGAAAAATAAGCGGGTAGGCCTCATTCCTCAGGCCAGCCCGCATAACATGAAAAGGGGCGATCAATGGACAATCGTCGATCGGACGGGTCGGTCACCGGTGAGCCAGGCACACTCGCCGCCGCGGGAGAAAGCGCGGCTCGCAACCCGACGTCGCCAGCCGGCGCGGATCTCAGCCGCGATGGCGATATCATCCGCGGCCTCCGCAGCGGGCTCATCTTCAGCCTCGCCATCTGGGCCGTGTTGCTGACCGTCGGTACGGTGATTTTCCGCTAATCCCCGGCAGGGGACGACTGTCGTCACGGCAGCGCGCCCCGCCGCGCGATCGGCATCGAACCGTTCGCGGTTCGAGAACCTGCGGCGATGCCGAAACCCCGAGGCGCCCTGCCCCTGGTCAGCACCGCGAAGTTACTCGAACACCTCCGGCCGCATGTGCGGGAACAGCAATACGTCGCGGATCGACGGTGAATCGGTGAACAGCATGACGAGCCGGTCGATGCCGACGCCGATGCCCGCGGTCGGCGGCATGCCGTACTCGAGCGCGCGAATGTAGTCGTGATCGTACGCCATCGCCTCGTCGTCGCCCGCCTCGCGGTCGGCGACCTGTGCGCGGAAGCGCTCGGCCTGGTCCTCGGGATCGTTCAACTCCGAGAAACCGTTCGCTATTTCGCGGCCGGCGATGAACAGCTCGAAACGATCCGTGACGAACGGGTCGGCATCGTTCCTGCGCGCAAGCGGCGACACCTCCGCGGGGTACTGCGTGATGAAGGTCGGCTCGCGCAGCTTCGCCTCGCAGGTTTCGTCGAAGATCTCCGTCTGCAGCTTGCCGGCACCGTAACTGTCCTTGACCGGCGCGCCGAGTTTGCTGCACCAGGCGGCCAGGTAGTCGCGGTCGCGGATTTTCGCTGCGTCGAAGCCGGGATTGTGCTGCAGGATCGCCGCCTCGACCGTCAGCCGCGCAAACGGCTTGCCGAAATCGTATTCCTCGCCCTGGTAGTTGATGACCGTCGTACCGTTCACGGCATCCGCCATACCGTGCAGCATGGCCTCGGTCGAGTCCATCCAGTCGTTGCAGTCCGCGTAGGCCCGGTACGCCTCCAGCATGGTGAACTCGGGATTGTGCTGCGTGGAGACGCCCTCGTTCCTGAAGTTGCGATTGATCTCGTAGACGCGCTCGAAGCCGCCGACGACCAGGCGCTTCAGGTTCAGCTCGGGCGCGATGCGCAGGTAGAGCGTCATGTCCAGCGCATTGTGATGCGTCTTGAACGGCCGCGCGATGGCGCCGCCGGGCGTCGTCTGCATCATCGGGGTTTCGACCTCGAGAAAGGCGAGCGATTCGAGGAACGCGCGCATGTACGTGATGATCTGCGAACGCTTGCGGAAGACCTCGCGGCTCGACTCATTGATGATCAGGTCGACGTAACGCTGCCGGTAGCGCGTCTCCTGGTCGGTCAGGCCGGCCCACTTCTCGGGCAACGGCCGCAGCGACTTGGTCAGCAGCCGTACCTCGTCCGCACGCACGGTCAGCTCGCCGGTATTGGTGTGAAACAGTTCGCCGCTCGCCCCGAGGATGTCGCCGACGTCCCACCGCTTGAACGCCTGGTACACGCCCTCGGGCAGCCGGTCCCGTTCGAGGCGCACCTGGATCTGGCCGGAGCGGTCGGCCAGCTTGATGAAGCTCGCCTTGCCCATGACTCGCTTGGCCATCATGCGCCCGGCCACGGCGACACGGACCTGCTCCTTTTCGAGCGTCTCGTTGTCGCGTGCCCCGTACATGTGGTGCAGTTCCTCCGCCAGCGCATTGCGGTGGAAGTCGTTCGGGAAAGGATTGCCTTGCTCGCGCAGCGCGTCGAGCTTCTGGCGCCGCTCGGCAATGAGCTTGTTCTCGTCCTGTGGGTTGTTGTCTGTCACGCCGGTCTAGAGTCCTTGTTTGAGACTTGCCTCGATGAACGTATCCAGCGCTCCGTCGAGCACCGCCTGAGTGTTACCGGTTTCGACGCCGGTTCGCAAATCCTTGATGCGGCTCTGGTCGAGCACGTAGGAGCGGAT
>DATIUU010000103.1:0-6671 GCA_035466635.1 Woeseiaceae bacterium | reverse complement strand
TACGCCGCGCAGTCGAAACTCGCGATGGCACGCCTGTACATGGACAAGAATCGCGACCAGGACGCGGCAGAAGCCCTGAACGACCTGCTGGCGATGGGGGGATTCGAGCATCTGAAGCACGTCGCGCGCGTGCGTCTGGCGAAGGTCCTGCTGTACCAGGGCAAACCCGAGGAGGTCCTGAGCCTGCTCGAAGGCACGGAGAATGACGCGTTCGCCGCGCGCTACGCCGAAGAGATGGGCGACGCCTACGTTGCGCTCGGCCGCTACGACGAGGCGCGGGCATCCTACCTGGCGGCGCTCGGCGAAGCGCAGCCGACCGTCGACCAGGGTCTCGTCCAGCTCAAGCTCCTGGATATTCCCGCCGCAGCGGCTGCCGGTGACGCGGCCGCCGTCCCCGGCGAGGACGGCGACGAGTGACATCGGCAGGCCGCAATCTGCTGGCCCTGTCGGCGGCGTTCCTGCTTTCCGCCTGCGGCCTGTTCGGCGACGACGACGAGGAACTGAAACCCGCCGAGCTGATCGAGTTCGAAGCGAAGGTCCAGGTCAAGCGGCAGTGGAGCACGTCGATCGGCTCCGACGCGGAGTTCCTGCGCGTCGCATTGCGACCGATGGGCGACGGCAATCGCGTCTACGCAGCGAGCGTCAACGGCAACGTCGTTGCGCTCGATCCCGAGAACGGCAGGCAGGTCTGGCGCAACAAGCTCGACCTCACCCTGTCGTCGGGGCCGGGCGTCGGCGCAGGCCTCGTCGTGGTGGTGGCCGCCGACGGTTACGTCATCGCGCTCGCCGCGGACGACGGTAGCGAGCGCTGGCGGGCCTACGTTTCGGGGGAATCGCTGGCCACGCCGCTCGTGTACGGCCAGTTCGTGGTCGTGCAGACGGTGGACAACACGCTGACGGCCCTGTCGGTCTTCGACGGCGCCGAGCGCTGGACCCTCGAACAGTCCACGCCGGCACTCACGATGCGCGGCTCCACGTCGCCGATGCAGGTCGGCCAGTCGGTCGTGACCGGCTTCGACAACGGCCGCGTCGCGGCGGTCAACCTCCGGACCGGCGACGTGGAATGGGAGAGCATGCTGGCGCCGCCCAGCGGGCGTTCCGACCTCGACCGGCTTTCCGACATCGACGGCGATATTGCCGTCGTCGGGCAGGACATCTACGCCTCGGGCTACCAGGGCCGCATCGCGTCACTGGCCGCGGAATCGGGACAAGTGCTCTGGGCGCGCGACCTGTCGAGCTACGCCGGCCTGAGCGCCGACTGGAACAATGTGTATTCCACGCTGCAGGATGGCGAGCTGATTGCGCTGAACCGCCGCAGCGGAGCCGAGTTGTGGCGCCAGAACGCACTGCTGCGCCGCGAGCCCACGGTGCCGGTGTCGTTCCGCACGACGGTCGCCGTCGGCGACCTGGAGGGCTACCTGCACTTCTTCAGCAACGTGGACGGCGAGCCGGCGGCGCGGGTGCGCGCCGGCAAGAGCGCGATCATCAGCACGCCACTCGTCATGGCGGACCGGCTGTTCGTGCAGTCGGACGACGGCAAGGTGTCGGCATGGGTCATCGTCGAGCCGAAGCGCGATCCCAGCCGCGCGCCCGACATCGCGGAAAGTGACGACGAGGGCGCCTGACACGCGCCCGTGTCGGTGATCTCCGATGCTCCCTGTCATTGCATTGATCGGCCGGCCCAATGTCGGCAAATCCACGTTGTTCAACCGCCTGACCCGATCGCGGGACGCGCTGGTCGCCGACTACCCGGGCCTGACGCGCGACCGCAAGTACGGCTTCGGCAAGCTCGGACCGATTCCCTACCTGGTCATCGATACGGGCGGCGTCTCGGGTGGCGAGACCGGCATCGACGTACGCATGGCCGAACAGACGGTGCGCGCGCTCGATGAGGCCGATGCCGCCATCGTGCTGGTCGACGCGCGCGAGGGGGTGACCCCGGCGGACCAGCACGTCGCCGCACTCGCGCGGCGCCACGCGAAGCGCGTCTGGCTGGCCGTCAACAAGGCCGAAGGCCTGGACTCGGCGATCGCTTCGAGCGAGTTTCACAGTCTGGGGATCGGCGAGCCGCTCGCGATATCGTCGGCACACGGCGATCACGTCAGCGCGCTGATCGACGAGGTGCTCAGGGAATTCGACACCGGTGCCGATGCGGACGACGAGCAGGAGGCGGACGACGAGGAGCTGCGCATCGCGGTCATCGGGCGCCCGAACGTCGGCAAGTCGACGCTCATCAACCGCTTGCTCGGCGAGGACCGGCTGGTGGTGTTCGACCAGCCCGGCACGACGCGCGACAGCGTTGCCGTGCCGTTCGAGCGCAACGACCGCAAGTACGTCCTGGTCGATACCGCCGGTATCAGGCGGCGTGCACGCGTGCACGAGGCGATCGAGAAGTTCAGCGTCGTCAAGGCACTGCAGGCTATCGAGGAGGCGCAGGTGGTCATCGCCGTGCTGGACGCGCACGACGGCATCACCGAGCAGGACGTGAGCCTGCTGGGCCTGGTGCTGGAACGCGGCCGCGCGCTGGTGGTCGTTACCAACAAGTGGGACGGCCTGAGCGCAGCGCAGCGCAAGCAGGTCCGCGACGAACTCGAGCGGCGCCTGCCGTTCCTCGACTTCGCGGAGCGCATCACGATCTCGGCGCTGCACGGCACGGCCGTCGGAGACCTGTTGCCGGCGGTCGAGCGGGCATACAAGGCCGCTATGCGCGACCTGCCCACGACGGAGCTGACTCGCGAGCTCGAGAGCGCGGTTACGGCACATCCGCCGCCGCTGGTCCGCGGGCGCCGGATTCGCCTGCGGTACGCGCACCAGGGCGGCCGCAACCCGCCCGTGATCGTGATCCACGGCAACCAGACGGAAAGCGTCCCGGAAGCGTACCGGCGTTACCTGATCAATCGATTCCGCAAAGCGTTTAAACTCCGGGGTACGCCGGTGCGGCTGTCGTTCAAGACGGGCGAAAATCCCTACAAGGGCCGGCGCAACAAGCTGACGCCCCGCCAGCAGCGGCGGCGCAAGCGGCTGATCAAGCACGTGAAGAAGTAACGGCGATGACCCTGGCAACCAAGTACATGACGCTCGAAGGGCGCTTCAAGATGCACCGCGGCGGCTACCTCGAGTCGCCGACGCTGGCCTACGAGACCTGGGGTGATCTCAATGCCGCGAAAGACAACGCGATCCTGATCTTCACGGGCCTGTCGCCATCCGCGCACGCGGCTTCGTCAGGCGTGGACCCGACGCCGGGCTGGTGGGAGAACATGATCGGTGAGGACCTGCCGCTCGATACCGACAAGTACTACATCATCTGCGTCAACTCGCTGGGCAGTTGCTTCGGTTCCACGGGGCCGGCCTCGACCAACCCCGAAACCGGCGAGCGCTACGGCATCTCCTTTCCCACGCTGTCGCTGGAGGACGTCGCCGAGTCCGCGTACCAGGTCGTGCGGCGCCTCGGCATTGAGCGCCTGCACACGGTCGTCGGCTGCTCGATGGGCGGCATGAGCGGCCTGGCCCTGTGCGTGAAGCACCCCGACGCGGTCGCCAGCTTCATATCCATTTCCTCGTCGGCGCGGCCGCTGCCCTGGGCCATCGCGATCCGTTCCGTGCAGCGCGAGATGATCCGTTCCGACCCGAAATGGCGGAACGGCGAGTACGACCCGGACGACCCGCCGATCAGCGGCCAGCGCCTGGCGCGCAAGCTGGGCATGATCAGCTACCGGTCGCCGGAGGAATGGGAGAAGCGCTTCGGCCGCGAGCGCGTGACGGACGTCGGTCCCGTCGACGACCGCTTTCGCATCGAGTTCTCCGTCGAGTCCTACATGGAGAACCACGCCAACAAGTTCAGCGGCACGTTCGATGCCAACTGCTACCTGTACCTGTCACGGGCCTCGGACCTGTTTTCGCTGGCCGAGCACGGCGGTTCGCTCGACGCCGGGTTCCGGCGGCTGAAGCTCGAGCGCGCGCTGGTCATCGGCACGAAGACCGACATCCTGTTCCCGATTCACCAGCAGCACCAGCTCGCCGACGGTATCAGGACCGTCTGCAAGGACACGCACCTCGTGGAACTCGATTGCATCCAGGGCCACGACGCGTTCCTCGTGGACATGGACGCGTTCCGGCCGGTGATCTGCGATTTCCTGGAGCGCACCGGGCCGTTCCAGCCGTAGGACCGGCTAGCGAACCGCGAGTGGTTCGAGGCTGAGACCGATCGCGGGCCCAGGCCCGCTCCTACAAGGGGCGCGCAGCATCCTGCAGGAGCGGTTCTCGCACCGCGAGTGGTTCGAGGCTGAGATCGATCGCGGGCCCAGGCCCGCTCCTACAAGTGGCGCTAAGCATCCTGCAGGAGCGGGCCTGGGCCCGCGAAACCGGCAAGGCCGATCGTGCGCGCCGGCGTCAGAACGTCCAGCCGAACTCCAGCCGCGCCGCGTTCAGTTCCGGGTCGCCGCCTGCGTTGCCGACGTCGATCCAGTACTGGTTCACGCTCAGCTTCAGCGTCATGCCGCCACGCAAGATATAGCGCAGTCCGATAGCGCCGCCGTAGCTGAACTCGGTCGAGCTGAACGTGGTGTAGAAGTTCTCACAGATGTAACCCCACCACGGATGCCACCAGCAGCCGGTGACCGGCGGACCGTCGGCAACGTTGGAGTCGAAATACGACCAGCCGATGCCGGCCTCGACGAACGGCGACAGCGGGCTCTCCAGGAATGTCAGCACGCCCTTGATGCGGCCATTGAACTGCGACATCGTGTGGTTGATCGTCCTCGTTTGCGGGTTGGGCGCATCTTCGACAATGGTCGCCGAGAAGTCCGGGCGCAGCCATTCGAAATCGCCGCCGAGAAAGAGCTTGTTGGTGAAGTTGTAGCCGAAATTGACGCCGAGGCCGAGTTCGTTGTCGAGCCTCAGGTTGGAGCCGCCTTCGGCGCCGCTGCTCGCCGAGTCCTGGTAGATCGCGGCGAACGACCACTCCCACGAGTTGGCGCGATTCGTCTGCGCGAAGCTCAATGCCGGGGCCGCAAGGGCCAGCACACCGATCAGGATTGTTCGCATGTCATTTCCTTTATTGCAATAGAAGTGCGGGGTCAACGGCGGTGCCGTTGAGATACGTTCCGAAATGAAGGTGCGGGCCGGTCACGCGCCCCGTGGCGCCCACGGCGCCGATCGGTTCGCCCGCCTCCAGTTGCTGCCCCTCGGCCACGCCGATCCGGCTCAGGTGGCAGTACATCGTGACGAAGCCCTGACCGTGGTCGACGATAACGGTCTTGCCGTTGAAGAAATAGTCGCCGGTCGCCGCGACGATGCCGTTGCCGGGAGCGGCGATGACGGTGCCTTCCGCGGCGGCGATGTCCATGCCCTTGTGCGGCGCGCGGGGCTGGTCGTTGAAGAAGCGCCGCAGGCCGAAGCTCGAGCTTCGCAGGCCGTCGACCGGGGCTGCCAGCGCCAGGCCGTCGACGTCGACGTCGCGCCAGTGACCCAGCGCGGCATCGATGATGCGGCGCTCGCGGCCGATGCGTTCGAGCTCGGCCTCGTCGGGACTGACGTACTTCTTGTTCGTAACGGTCAGCCGTTGTTCGCTGTAGGCGTGCTCGCGCACCTCGAACGCGACGTCGCGCGCGGTGTTGACCCGGATCGAGCGTTCGCCGGGCTCGGCATCGAGCGGTATGCCGACGGCGGCGAGCCAGCGGTCGCCATTGCGCGTAACCAGTACGCGGCGCGCGTCGAATTCGACGAAGGGGCGGGGCGCCTCGGCGGGCCCGACGTCGATGACGGCGATGCCGCCCGGCCATGGCGCATGCTGCGGCGCCGCCGTGACCGCCGTCACGGGCAGCATGCCGAGCAACAGCAGGGCGATCCTAATCCTGGCCATCCACGATCCCGGTGATCGTCGCGAGCAACTCGCCGTGCGCGAGCCGTGCACGAACGTCAGCGCCTGTTTCGACCTGCGCCGCGCGGGTGAGTGCCTTGCCCGTGGCGGCATCGGTGACGATCGCGTAGCCGCGGTCGAGCGTGGCCAGCGGGCTCACGGCATCGAGTGCCCGCGCGGTCAGCCGCAGCCGGTGACCGGCATCCGCCACGCGCCCGCGGCCGGCGGCGGCAAGGCGCTGCTGTAACTGGGCGGCGCGGCCGACGGCACGCTGCACGCGAACGGCCGGCGATGCCTGCAGCAGCGCCCTGTTCAGTGTAAAGAGCCGGCTGCCCCTGGCGTGCAGGTCGCGCCGCATGGCGGCCGCGAGCCGGCCACCGTGCTCGCGCAGCCTGTCCTGCTGCCGTGCGACGCGCGCCGCCGGGCTTGCGCGGACGAGGCGGCGGCCGAGCCAGTCGAGCGCCTGCGCCCTGTTCTCCAGCGTCCGCCGCCCCTGGCGCGCGATACGTGTCGCGATGGTATCGATGGTGCGCAGCCAGTCACCGCGATCCGGCACCACGAGTTCCGCGGCGCCGGACGGCGTCGGGGCACGCACGTCGGCG
The DNA here is from genome assembly GCA_035466635.1 of Woeseiaceae bacterium. GTDB lineage: Bacteria > Pseudomonadota > Gammaproteobacteria > Steroidobacterales > Woeseiaceae > UBA1847. The sequence continues at coordinate 212 of DATIUU010000103.1, read as the reverse complement.
ACGAAATCGGCAATCGTGAAGTCCACCTCGTGGCCGACCGCGCTCACCACCGGCAGCGGGCATTCGGCAATGGCGCGCGCGAGCCGTTCGTCGTTGAACGCCCACAGGTCCTCCAGCGAGCCGCCGCCGCGCGTCAGGATCAGCACGTCGCATTCGTCGCGGCGGACCGCGGCCTGCAAGGCGCCGATCAGCTCGCCGGGTGCCGCGTCGCC
>DATIUU010000102.1:0-19602 GCA_035466635.1 Woeseiaceae bacterium | reverse complement strand
CGGCCACGGCAACTCGCTCGGCGGCGTCATCGTCGACTCGGGGGAGTTCCCGTGGGCGAAGCACCCGAAGAAGTTCCACATGCTGAACGAGCCCGAAGAGTCTTACCACGGCGTCGTCTACACGCAGGCGCTGGGCGCGGCGGCCTACATCGGCCGCGTTCGCACGGTGGCGCTCAGGAATACGGGCTCCGCCATCAGCCCGATGAACGCCTTCCTGATCCTGCAGGGAATGCAGACGCTGCCGCTGCGCATGGAGCGGCACTGCGACAACGCGCTCGCCGTCGCCAAGTACCTAAACGAACATCCGCGCGTCGAGTGGGTGAAATTCGCGGGGCTGCCGGACTCGCCGTACTACGATCTCGCGCAGAAGTACACGGACGGCAAACCGTCGGCGCTGATGACGTTCGGCATCAAGGGCGGTTTCGATGCGGGCGTCAAGTTCTACGATGCGCTGAACATGTTCCTGCGCCTCGTAAACATCGGCGACACCAAGTCACTGGCGGCGCACCCGGCGTCGACGACACATCGCCAGCTTTCGGAGAGCGAGCTCGAATCCGCGGGCGTGACGCCGGACATGATCCGGCTCTGCATCGGCATCGAGCACATCGACGACATCATCGCGGATCTCGACCAGGCTCTCGGCAAGTCAGCCTGAATCGCGTGCGGTCGCGCACCGGCCCGGGGCCGCCCTGTGCTGTCGCCGCCACGGTATGACGATCGCAGCGCGTAAGGCGAAACCCTTATGGTTTCGGAACGGGGGATTACCACAAGATAGCAAGACCAACCTCACGGACCACGGCGGTCGGAGCCGCATCAGAAGGCGATGACTCACGGCGCGAGCACACTGGAATACCCGGTTCGGCTACCAGTTATCGGGAAGTATCTAAGCCAGCTCGGGGCGATGCTGGCTGTGCTTTCATTACCCCCCGCCGCGCTAGCCCTGTATTCCGGTGAATTTTGCGTCGCACTTTCGTATGCGCTGATCGCTGCCGGGCTGGCGGCCGCCGCCTGGGGCGGGCGGAATCTGCCGAAGACCGAATCGATTCAGAGCAACGAAGCGATAGTCGTGGTGGGCCTGGCGTTTGTGCTCACACCGGTCCTCATGGCAATTCCCCTGACCGTCGGCGGGCTCGCCCCGGACGATGCGCTCTTCGAGTCTGTTTCGGCGATTACAACGACAGGCCTGTCTACCCTGACGACGGTCGAAGGTATGTCATCCACTTTCTTGTTCGAGCGGGCCTGGCTGCAATGGTGTGGCGGGCTCGGGATCTCGGTTCTGTCGGTCGCGTTGCTGATGGGGCAGCATGCCGCCGCGCGTCGATTGGCGAACCCGCTCTCGGACACGAGCATCGCGACGACCGCGAGGACCCAGGCGCGCCAGATCCTGCGGGTTTATATCATCCTCACGCTTGCCGGCACGCTGGCGCTGAGCCTGGTGCTCGGCGACGTATTCGTGCCGCTCGTGACCATGCTCTCCACGCTGTCCACGGGCGGTTTCTCGCCATTCGACGCGAGCATCGCCGCGCTGCCAACCTCGGGCGCCTGGATTGTCACGGTATTTTCCTTCCTGGGGGCCGTGCCGCTCCTCCTGTACCACCAGGTTCTCGAGCGCAAGCCGGGCAGGCTGATAGCCGATCCGGAATTGCGCACGCTGTTCATGCTCGTGCTCCTCGCCTCGGCGGCGGTCAGCCTGAGCCTTTGGTGGAACCTGGGTTTCGATCCTGCGCGGGCAATCCAACACGGAGTGATGCTCGGGACCTCGGCGCAGACCACGACCGGTTTCTCGAGCACAGACGTAGCGGCTCTCGACCCCACGTCGAAGCTGCTGCTGATGCTGTCGATGTTTGTTGGCGGCGGCAGCGGGTCGACGGCCGGGGGCATCAAGTTGCTGCGATTACTCGTCATCCTGCGTGTCGTGCAGTTCTACCTGCGGCGAGTCGCGATGCCGCCGCATGCGGTTGCCCAACCGCGGATGTCCGGCCAGGTGCTGAATAGAGAAGAGACGGACCTGGCCCTGCTGATCGCCGCCTTGTTCGCGATGGTAATCGCCCTGTCCTGGCTGGCCTTCGTGGCTTACGGCCATCCTCCCCTCGATGCGCTGTTCGAAGTTACCTCGGCCGTCGGCACGGTAGGGCTGTCCTCGGGCATTACCGGGGCGGATCTCGAGGGGCCGCTAAAGTTCGTACTGTGCATCGACATGCTGGCAGGACGGTTGGAGGCCCTGGCCCTGCTGGTGATACTCTATCCCGCCACGTGGACAGGCAGACGGGCCGGGTGACATGCGAGTAGTTTTTGTGGGCGCCAGTGCGCTAACCCTCATGACGGCGCGAATTCTCCTGAAGCGCGGCCACGAGGTGGTCATCATCGAGCGCGATGACAAATTCGCAAAGGAACTTCCGGAGCAACTCGATTGCGGGGTCCTGCAGGGCGACGGGAGCAAGCCCGCAATTCTCAAAGAGGCGGACCCTCGCAATACCGACATCCTGTTCTGCATGACCGGGAGCGACCAGGCCAACATCATCGCCGCACTCGTCGGCCGCTCGCTGGGATTCGAGCGCGTCGTAAGCAAGATCGAAGACCCGGAGTTCGAGCACATCTGTCTCGAGCTCGGCCTCGAGGACACGATCATTCCCACGCGGACCATTGGCCGCCACCTCGCGGACATGTGCGAGGGCCGGGATCCGCTGGAGCTTTCGACGGTGATTCGCGACGAGGCGCGCGTGCTGTCTTTCGTCGTTCAGGAAGAGCAACAAGGCGCCATCGAGGACCTGAAGCTGCCGAGCCACTCGCGCGTGGTGTGCGTGTATCGGGACAACAAGTTTATTTTGCCCGATGCCGATTTTCGCCTGAATCCGGACGACGAGGTTGTAATGATTACCAGCAGCGACGCCGTCGAGGAGCTCGAAGAGTTCGTGCGGCGCTAGTGTACCCCGCCGTTAATCTTGTGACATTCAGAGTGCGCCTGTGCCGACAGTGCAAGGCGCGATCCGCCGTGAATGGCGAGCCCTTTACAAGGATTGCAACGCGGCAATGTCGTCACAGGCGCGCTCCCGGGGGGCGAGCCGCAAAGCGCTCATCCGCGGCGTTATGGCTCTTGACAAGGACGCTGCCATTGCCTTCGAGCCATGCCTTGCGGCTAAGCGCTTTGCGACTCGCTGAACGTTACAAGATTAATGGCGGGGTACACTAGCTGAGCGCCTGGGCGAGGCAGGCCTCGACAATACCCAGGCCTTCGTCGATCAGCTCGTCGCTGATGGTCAGGGCCGGCAGGAAGCGGATTACGTTACCGTTGACGCCGCAGGACAGCAGCACGAGGCCGCGCTCGCAGGCCGCCGCCACGAGGGCTTTCGTCAGGCCGGCGGCGGGCTTGCCGACATCGCCGTCCTCGACGAGCTCGATCGCGATCATCGCACCGCGGTCTGCACGCACGTCGCCGATCGTTTCGTGATGCTTCGCCTGCAACCCGTTCAGCCGTTCCCGGAAGCGTGCGCCGATTGCGTTGGCGCGTTCGACCAGACCCTCGTCGCGGATCACGTCGATGACGGCCAGTGCCGCAGCGCAGCCGATCGGCGACCCGGCGTACGTACCGCCGAGACCGCCCGGCAGCGGTGCGTCCATGATCTCGGCCTTGCCGACCACGGCCGCGAGCGGAAAACCGCCGGCGACACCCTTGGCGACCGTCATGAGGTCGGGCTCGATCCCGGCATACTCGGTGGCGAAGAAGCGGCCGGTGCGGCCGAAGCCGGTCTGGATCTCGTCGGCGACGAAAACGATGCCGTGCTCGTCGCAGAGCGCCCGCAAGGCCTGCATGAACTCGTTCGGCGCCGGGTAAAAACCGCCTTCACCCTGCACGGGCTCGACGATGATCGCGGCGACGTCGGTCGGCGCGATATCGGCCTTGAACAGGCTGTGCAGTGCCTTGAGCGAGTCCTTGACGCGGACGCCGTGGTACGCGATCGGGAACGGCGCATGATAGACCTCGCCCGGGAACGGCCCGAACAGGTTCTTGTACGGCGTGATCTTGCCGGTCAGGCCCATCGCCAGCAGCGTCCGGCCGTGGAAGCCGCCGCTGAACGCGATGACGCCGCGCCGGCCCGTGTGGGCGCGCGCGATCTTGATCGAGTTCTCGACCGCCTCGGCGCCCGTCGTCACGAAAATGGACTTTTTGGGCGACTTGCCGGGTGCGAGTTCGTTCAGCGCCTCGGCGAGGCGGACGGCCGAGTCGTAGGGCGTCACCATCACGCACGTGTGGCTGAACCGCTCCAGCTGTTCTTTCACCGCCGCGACCACTTTCGGATTGCTGTGGCCGGTGTTGCAAACGGCGATGCCGGTGCCGAAGTCGATGTAACGCCTGCCTTCTACGTCCCAGAGTTCGGCATTCTTCGCACGCTCGATGTAAACCGGCGCCATGTTGCCCTGGCCGCGCGCGATCGCCGCGGCCTTGCGCTCCTGCCACTCCGCATTGCCGGTCCCGCAAACGGCCCGGGTCGGTTCAATAGCACTCATCAGAATCTCTCCACCACGGAACGGCCGGGTGCATCCGGCCGGGAACGGCTCATCGCGGCAAACGGTTCCGGATCCGGTACCGGAGCCTGGGTGGCCCCGGGGCGGTCGGGAATCAGTCGCCTTTAACGGCTCCCTCGACTTCGTCGAGGGCCTCTTCGATCTTCTCGCCGGCTTCTTCGATCTTCTTGCCCGCTTCCTCGGCCTTTTCTTTCGCCTCGGAGTAAGCGTGTTCGATCTTCTCGCCAGCCTTTTCGGCCGGGCCTTTCTTCTCGCAGCCGTAAGCGAAAACTGCGGCGATCAATATAAAGGCCAGGGCGGTTACTCTCATCGTCATACCAGACTCTCCGGACAGGCGGGCCTTTGCTGAACTGGTCGTAGCATAGACGGGTGTATACGAAAACGGTAGCCTGCAGCCGGAACGGGAAGGAGATGCATACCTGATGACAAGAAAGATCCTGCTTTCGGCCGTTGCCGCGTTCAGCCTGGTAAATGCAGCCGATGCGGGCGCGCAGCGCTCTGCCGGCGAAAGCGTCGATGACACGACGATTGCCATGTCCGTCAAGTCTGCACTCGTGGACAGCGACGTCGTGGAAGCCGGCAAGATCAACGTCGAGGTTTACAAGCGCACCGTGCAATTGAGCGGCTATGTGCCCACCGAAGAGCAGAAGGCGGCCGCGCTGCAGATAGCAGACGGCGCGGACGGCGTGGACGGGGTCGAGGATGCGCTGATCGTGATGGCGGGCAAGCGCAGTGTGGGCCGCACCATCGACGACGAAACGATAAACGGGAAAATCAAGCTGAAGATCGCCGAGGTATCCGGCTTCGGTGATGCTATCGGCGTCGTCACGCACGTCCGGAACGGCGAAGTACTGCTTGGCGGGTTCGTCGAAACCGAACAGTTACGCAAGGATATCGTAGCGGCTGCGGAGTCGTTGGACGGTGTCCTGAAAGTGCATGACCGGATGGCCGTAAAGCCCTGATTGCGATTTGGCGCCGCGTCGTCCCGAATCAACGGGCGTCAGTGCTTTTCGTGACGACGCTGCTGTCCGGCACGATCCGCAATGGCAGGCAGTCGCTGTCCATGTTGATGACCAGTGACCGGTCTGCGCGCACAGAGCTTCCGGCGTAGCCACCGGCGGCGGAGAACGTGCAGACCTGCACGTTGAGGCCGTCGACGCTCGGCAATGGCCACAGCTCCTGGTAAACCTGGTCGCGCTCTTCGAAGCCGCCGCCGGTTTCCTCGATGATGCCGCTGCGCCGGTCGACCAGGCTGATGTTCGATCCACCGCGGCCGACGATCGGCTTGACCGCGTAACCGGAATCGATCAGTTCGCTGCGCAGCTCGAATGCGGAGCGCAGCAGGTAAGGATGGTTGGGGCATAGCCGCCACAGCACCGGCAGGATGGCCTTGTTGCTCGGTATCAGCGTCCACAGCGGTTCGTAGACCATGACCTCCTTGCGCAACAGCACGTCGACGAGCCGCGGCGGATGATCGCGTAGCCGGCCGGGCCGGTACGTGGCCATGGCCGCATCGTCGTGCTCGCACTCCTCGCGGATCTGGTCGAGCGCGGTCTCCCACGCCCAGGTCTTCCATACCCAGCGGATCGGCACGCCGTCGGGATCCAGCACGCCGCCGTCCGGCCCCCAGTCCAGCCCGCCGAGGTCTCGCAGCACCCGCGTCGGCAGCCCGGCTGCCTCGATGATGCGTTGCATGTAAAGGGCGTGATAGGTCTCCTCGGAATCCCTGTCGTGCATGATGTGGATCACATCGTCGACATGCGCCCTGCGCCACGCCTGCACCAGCCGCTCGGCGAGTTGCCGGCCAGGGTCGTAGCCGTCGACGCAGCCATAATGCTCTGCCCACTTGCCCTGGACGAAACCTGCCTCCATGTGGCAGGACGCGGAATCGCAGTTGTATTCGTAGACTTTTACACCGCGCTCCGAGACGGCGAAGTCGAAGCGGCCGGTAATCATCTCGTTGCGGCGGTTGCTCCAGGACTGCCGTATCCGTGGCCAGACGGCTTTCGGGATGTTGAACCGCTCGAACAGCGCGTCGTGGCGCAACACGTGCTCGGTCGCGGCCATGAACAACGCATGCAGTTCCGCCGTCGCGCGTTTGAGTTCGGCCAGCGCGGTCTCGGACATGCGCAAGTACTTGCGCCGATCGCCGACGCTGGCCGCGAGAGCATGCGCGCCCATGTCCGCTATGTAGGCCGCCTCGTCCGGGTGCCGGGCGTCCAGCCACTCGTCGGTGATCGAAGGATCCTCCGGCAACTCACGGAGCTCGAGATTGAAAAGTGCCGGATCCGCCTCGGTGAATGTCTCGGCATGCGTGCCGTCGTCGGTCTGCAGCACCCAGCCCAGGATGGTCGCACCGTCGCCGCCGCCATCGATCATGTAACCGCCTGTCGCCGTCACCGACATCGCCAGCTCGCGGGAGTAGGGCTGGCCCGCCGGCCACCGCTGGTGGCTGAAATTCTGCTCGGCAATCCGCACGTAGTCCTCGCCGACTTCGGTGATGATCGCGACGTGGCCGGTGGTCGTGAAATGCCCGCCCTCGTTCCAGACCAGCAGCCCGCCGGGTTCGGGCCTGCGCAACGAGCCGTCCCGGAACGATCGCAGCGGCAGGTGCGCAGCGTCGCGCACGATCCGCAAGTAGCGAAGTCGAAAAATATCGTAGGCCATCGCGACTTCGTCGAAGATGGCCCCTGCGGTCAGGTAGAGCCAGCGGCGGGCGAATTCGACGCATTGCCACTTCTGCCCCATGTAGATGCCGTCGAGAAAGCTGCGGTAGGCGTAACGGTCGGGGAGTTTCGTCCCGTCCGCCGTATCGTAGTCGCTCGAATAGACGGGAACGTCTCCGGGTGCCAGCCCGAGGACGGTGCCGAAAGGCTCCGGTTTGCGCGGCGCGGGGTCGCTCATCGCAGGCCTATGAGGAGCCCTGTCCCGTCCCGCCGTCCCGCATGCCCGGGATGTGCCGGCGCACGTCTCCCAGGCGCGTGCGCAGGCGGGTGAGCCAGCGCCTCGCCCAGGCGAACTCGGTACCCAGTATCGCGAGCCCGACCGGCACCACGAGAATTGCCGGGCCGGGCAGTACGATCATGGCCACCCCGATCAGGAGTATCGACGAACCAAGCAGCAGGATGACGGCGCGCCTTGCCTGCCGGTAAGTCGATACCGCCAGCGATTCCATCTCGTCCGCAAGCGGAGACAGGAGCGCAATCGTGTCGAGCCCGGCCTTGGTGGATGCCAGTATGCCGACGGCCAGTATTCCTCCGATGACCGCCAGCGAAACGTGGTTGGGGATCGGGTAGTGGTGGACGAGCAGCATCTTGACGCCAATGTAGGCGAGCAGGAACACGAGACTCATCTTCAGGTAGCGGAACCTGTCCATGAACCCGGCGAGGACGAAGTAGAGGGAGCGCAGGCCGAGCAGCGCGAATATGTTCGACGTAAATACGATGAACGGGTCGGTCGTCACGGCAAAGACCGCCGGGATCGAGTCGACGGCAAACAGGACGTCGCTGATCTCGACGATGACGAGCGCGACGAACAACGGTGTCGCGACCAGCACGCCCTCCTTGCGTACGAAGAAACGGCCGTCATGGAACTCGTCGGTGACCGGCAACACGCGGTGCAGCAAGCGGATCGTCGCCGAGTTGGCGATGTCCACCGTGTCATGGCGGATGACGAGCATCTTGGTTGCGGAATAGATGAGAATGGCGCCGAACAGGTAGGTGAGCCAGGCGAACCGCTCGAGCAGCGCAATGCCGCCGAAGATCATGATCGCCCGCATGACGATGGCGCTCAAGATGCCCCAGAAGAGCACGCGATGCTGTTCGGCGAGCGGCACGCGAAAATGCGCGAAGACCATCGCGATGACGAAAATGTTGTCGACCGACAGGGACTTCTCGACGAGGTAGGCCGTGAAGAACTGCACGGCGGCCTCGCTGCCGGACAGGCTCTCGGTATCCATGTCCCAGCCGCCCGGGTTGAGCTCGTACAGGTAGTAGACGCCGACGTTGAAGACGAGGGCGAGCGACACCCACAGGGCGGTCCAGCCCAGAGCCTCCGGCAAGCTGACGACATGCGCCTTGCGATGGAAGACGCCGAGGTCGAGGGCGATCATGATCCCGACGAAAGCCAGGAATCCCAGCCAGACAGCTGTCGTGAGCGTCAACATTTCATCGCCGGCTCATCGTTGTGGTCGACTCGGCCGTCATGAAGCGCGGTGGCCGAGGGGCCCGGAGAGTGCTGCCGTCAATTCTACCTTACTTTCATGATGAGGCCGGAATCGCGCCCCCCATGTCGGCTACCGGTTCGCGATTTTCGGGCGCTTGCTAACCACGACAAGTATGGCAGTATGATCAGTGCCTCCGCCAGCGCTCTTGAGCCGTGCGGTGCGCGTCACTGACTTTCGCCACAGTTCCATGTCCCGCAATGCGCGCGAAGAGGAGCAGGCAATGAATTCACTGAACAGGCGGCAATTCGTGTACGGCGCTGGGGCCGTGCTCGGCTCGACGTTACTGGGTTGCGGCAGGCAGCAGGCGCCGGCGGCCGGCTCCGGCGTGACGGTGTTCGTGAACGGCACCGTATTGCCGGTCGATGCGGCCTTCACCGCGCAGGAGGCGCTCGCGATCGCGGGGAACACGATTCTCGCCGTGGGGAAGCGCGATGATGTGCTGGCGGCGGCGGGGCGCGGCGCGAACATCGTCGACCTGGCGGGCCGCGTCATCCTCCCCGGCTTCATCGAGCCGCACATGCATTTTGCCCTGCTGGCGGGGCTCGGGCACCTCGAGGACATCGGCCCGTTCCAGCGGGCAACCTTCGACGATACCCTTGCCGGCGTGCGCGAGATAAAGGCCGCTGCCGCCGCCGTCGGCCCGGAAGAGTGGGTCATGGCACGCCAGTTCGACCCGATATTGCTGGACCCGCCGCGCGACCTGACCACGCGCGATCTCGATCCGATCGTTGCGGACCGGCCGGCATTCATCCTGAACGCATCGGGCCACATCGCTTACGTCAACAGCAAGGCGCTGGCGATGGCGGGCATCACGCGGGATACGGAAGACCCGCCGGGCGCCGGGTTCGGCCGCTACGAGGACGGCACGCCCAACGGCGTGCTCTACGGACAGGCCGCTTTCATGGGCATCATGCTGCAGAACCAGTCGATCGTGCAGCGCATGCAGTCGGGCTTCGTCGACGCCGGCCGGGAAGTCGGCGCCGACGCGGCGGCGCTCGGCATCACGACGCTCTGCGACCAGGCCACCGGCGGGCTGGCCGGCCCGGCGGAACTCGAATCCTACCGCGCCATGTACGACGGCGGACGCATGAAAGCCCGGATCCGGGCGTACGCCTACAGCGAGCAGCCGGGATGGGACGAAGCCGGCGTCAGGCCGGGCGACGGCGATGCCCTGATGCGCGTGGCGGGCTGGAAGATCGTGACCGACGGCTCGAACCAGGGATTCACGGGCCGCCAGCGCGAGCCCTATTACACGCGCGATACCGTCGGGATCTTCTACATCGAGCCGGACGCGCTGCGTGAGGCCGCGCTGGAGCGCGGCCGCCGCGGCTGGCCGCTGTCGATGCACGGTAACGGCGATGCGGCGATCGACGCCATCCTCGACGCGGTGGAGGCCGCGCAGCAGGGCGGCGTCGACGTGCACGCGCTGCGCTGCCGCATCGAGCACTGCTCGATCCTGCACGACGAACAGATCGAACGCATGGCGGCGCTCGGCATGGTGCCCAGTTTCCTGATCAATCACGTCCACTACTGGGGCCACGTGATGCGTGACCAGGTATTCGGTCCCGAGAAGGTGCAGCTGCTCGGCCGCTGCAAATCGGTCGAAGATGCAGGGCTCAACTGGGTAATCCACACCGACGCCCCGGTGTCGCCGCTCGGGTCGCTGCACAAGATTCGCGTGGCGGTGGCGCGGGACCTGTGGAAAGAGCCGGAAACGGTCCTGGCCCCGGACGAACGCGTCAGCGTCGAGGCGGCAATCCGGGCAATCACCCGCAATGCCGCCTGGGCCTGTCATTCGGAGCACGAGATCGGCAGCCTGGAACCCGGCAAGCTCGCCGACCTCGTCGTCCTGGAAGCCGACCCCCGCCGCGTCGAGCCGACGGCGATCCCGGATATTCGCATCAGCGAGACGTGGATGGACGGGGAGCGCGTTTTCCAGGGCTGATGTCCGGGAGCCCTGCGTCGAGCACGATCACGAGCGAACGGCTGGAACGGGACCGCCCGTTGCGAGATGATCGCGCCAGTTCCCAGGGAAGATCCGACGTATGTCCATAGGCCGCCTGCTGGTACCCGGTGTCGTTGACCTGCTGCGGCGAGGTTACGGCGCGAGTGCGCTGAAGAACGATCTGTTTGGCGGCATCACCGCCGCCGTGATCGCACTGCCGCTCGCCCTGGCCTTCGGCGTTGCCTCGGGTGCCGGGCCGATGGCCGGACTCTACGGGGCGATCGCGACCGGATTCTTTGCCGCGCTGTTCGGTGGCACTCCGTCGCAGATTTCCGGGCCGACGGGACCGATGACCGTGGTCATGGGCGCGGTCGTTGCCGCGCACTCGTCGAATCTCTCCGAAGCATTCATGATCGTGGCGCTCGGCGGCGTCCTGCAGATGCTGTTCGGCCTCGCCCGGGTGGGTTCTTACGTTGCCTACACGCCGGCGTCCGTCATCTCCGGATTCATGACCGGCGTGGGCGTGATCATCCTGGTCATGCAGTCGCTCCCCGCCGTGGGGCTGCCAGCGGCTGCCAACGGTGTGCTCGGCACCCTCGCCAGCTGGAAGGACCTGGTGCCGGGTGACGTCAACACCGGGGCGTTGATGCTCGCCGCCGTTTCCCTGCTGCTGCTGGTCTTCTGGCCGGCGCGTCTCGCAAAGGCGATTCCGGCACCGCTCGGCGTACTGGTCATCGGCACGGTGGCCGCGACGCTCGTGCCTGCCGAGCTGCCGTTGATCGGGCCCGTGCCGTCGGGCCTGCCGCAACTGCATCTGGCGGTACCTTCGCTCGACCTGTTCGTGGTCGCGTTGCAGCCTGCGTTCATGCTGGCGCTGCTCGGGTCCATCGACAGCCTGCTGACGTCGCTCGTCGCCGATTCGGCCACCAAAACACAGCACGATTCCGACAAGGAACTGGTCGGGCAGGGCATTGGCAACTTCGTCGCAGGACTGATTGGTGGCATTCCGGGCGCCGGCGCGACGATGCGAACGGTTGTCAATATCCGCTCCGGCGGCCGCTCGGCTGTATCGGGGATGATCCACGCAATCGGCCTGCTGGCAGTCGCGCTCGGCCTCGGATCTGTCGTCGCCATGGTGCCGACGTCGGTGCTGGCGGCGATCCTGATCAAGGTCGGCTGGGACATCATCGACTGGCGCTACCTGAAGCGTATCGGCCGGCTGCCGCGGGAGAAGGTCGCCATCATGCTGGTGACGTTTGTCCTGACCGTATTCGTCGATCTCATTACCGCCGTTGCGGTCGGCATCATCATGGCGGGATTCGTGAACTCGCGCTGGCTGGCCCAGGAGCAGCTCAAGGGGCTGAAGCAATCCGCCAATATCGACGAGCTCGATACGCTGTCGGCAGAGGAGAAGGACCTTCTCCGGGTAGCGGGCGGACGCGTGTTGCTCACGATTCTTCACGGCTCGTTCTCCTACGCGTCGGCGCGGGAGCTGGCGCTCCGCGACATCCAGGCAATCGGCGGTCCCGAGGTCGTGATCTACGACTTCACGCACGCCAGCTACATCGATCCGAGCGCCGCGCTCGCGATCGACGACATGATCGACCTGTCGGTGCGGCTTGGCCGCCATGTCATCCTCTCGTCGATCCCGAAGCAGGCGCTCAAGGCCCTCGACGGCATGGGCGTGCTCGATCGCGTGCCTCCCGAGCAACGCTTCGCCGACCGGCACGCGGCCATAGAAGGCGCGGTCGAGTATTGCAGGAACAAGGACGCCTGATCGGGGCGCGGCGACCCAGGTTGTATCAACTACTTAAAAACCTGGCGGTGCGGCCTCGCCCGTACTCGTCGATGACGATCAAGGATCTCTGGACCCGTCCCCATCTGGCCCGCCAGATGCTTGCGTACCACCTGGCCCAGGACACCCCGCTCGCCTCGCGTCCGATCACAGTTATCGAAACAATGGTGGATTGGCTGGACAGGGAGCTGGGGCTCGCGGGCAAGCGCATCTGCGATCTCGGCTGCGGCCCGGGTTTGTACTCGGCTCGGTTCGCCGGCCGTGGGGCAATGGTCACAGGGGTGGATTTCTCGCCCACCGCCATTGCGTACGCGCGGTCGCAGGTCGCGACAACGGATGTGGGGCTCGAATACCTCGTTGCCGACTACCTGAACGACGAACTGCCGGTGGGTTTCGACATCGTCACGCTGATCTACCATGACTACGGTGCATTGTCTCCGGCGGACAGGCACGCGCTGCTCTGCCGGATTCACTCCCTGCTGAAGCCCGGTGGCAACCTCGTGCTGGACGTTCTGACGGAGGGCGTTTTCTCGCAGCTATCCGAGCGGCTGGTTATCGAAGAGCGCTTGATGGGCGGGTTCTGGTCCGACTCGGACTACGTCGGCGTGCATCGCACGTGGTTATACGGGGAGCAGAAGGTCTCTCTCGATCATTATGCGATTGTGGAGCCATCCACCCGCTGGGAGGTCCTGAACTGGATGCAGTATTTCTCGCAGGACCAGGTGGCCCGGGAGCTGCAGGAGGCGGGATTCACCGTCCGCGCGTTGACAGGATCCCTGGCCGGTGAAGCGCTCACCGCGGATAGCACGGAGATCGGCGTCATCGCGACCCGGGATAACGGGGTCGGACCTCTGTAAGTGGCTGATTTTTAGCGTTTTTTTCGTTCAAAAGGCCCTCTGGAACAGCGTTAAACGTGGTTTTTTATGCCTGAAAACGACGTGTTAGCCCGTGCAGGGAAACCGGACCTGCACCTTCAGGCCCGGTGACAGGTTCGACAAGCGAAGCTCGGCGCCATGGTGCTCGGCGACGGCGCGAACCAGGCTGAGTCCCAGGCCACTTCCGGCTCGATGTCGGCTCGCATCCACCCGATAGAAGCGGTGGGTCACTTTGTCGAGCTGGTCCGCCGGAATCCCGGGGCCGGTATCCGCTACGGACAATACGACGCTCTGTTCACCGGACACCAGGCAAACCCGGATGCAGCCACCCGCGGGCGTGTACTTGATCGCGTTGTCGAGAAGATTGACGATCAACTGGAACACCAGGTCGCGGTCGCCCATGACCCTGGAGTCCGTCGCGAGCTCCGTGGTTATCCTGATATTGCGCTCTTCCGCCATCACGCTGTAGAGCTCCAGGGCGTCACTGACGAGCTCCGGCAAGTGCACGACGTCGTTCCGGATCCGGATGGCGCCGGATTCCAGGCGGGCGATACGCAGCAGGGCGGAGAACGTCGACAGCAGGCGGTCGGTGTCGTCTATTGCCGCGCCGATTCCCTCGCGCATCTCGTCGGCATCGTGGGTTTCCGCCGTCGCCTCGAGCGCCTGTCGCAATCGGGTAAGCGGTGTGCGGAGGTCGTGCGCTATGCTGTCACCGACGTGCCGCATGTCGCTCATCAAGGCTTCGATGCGCTCGAGCATTTCGTTGAGATTGTCGGCGAGCTGGTCGTACTCGTCCCGCGTGCCCCGAGTCGTGACGCGCTGGCTGAAGTCGCCATTAATGATACGTCGCGTCGTTTCGTTGATGTTCTCGATTCGACCGAGGACTCGACGGCTCATGAACACGCCGCCGACCATTGCCAGCGCGATCATGAGGCCGGCGCTCCAGAACAACGCACCGCCGGCCAGCGTTAGCAGCCTGTTCAGGTCCGAGATGTCACGCCCCACCAGCAACACGAGGCCCTCGCGCAGCTGCAGCACGCGTGCTCGCGCCGTCGTCCGCTGGCCGTTCGATTCGAGCTGGAAGCGGTACCAGCCCTCCTCGGTCGCGACGAGCAACGGCCATGCCTCCAGGTTGCCCGCGAGGGGTTGAAGTCGATTGTCGGCGAACATGTAGATCGCCTCGGCATCGTCGCCGGTACGGATCCGGTCGCCGATGACCCTGCTTAGTCCGTTCAGGCCCTGGGTCCTGTAGGTTTCGCGGAGCCCGGCAATCTCAATCTCGATCGCCTGATCCGTCTGGCGCTGCAGGAAGCCGATGGTCGACCAATAGAGGAACAGGGCGACCGCCGCCGTGGAGATCGCAAGCATAACGGCGTACAGCACCGTGATCTGGAACGTCGACGTCCGGAGCAGCCTCATCCGAGCCGATACCCGGCGCCGCGAACCGTCTCCAGGAGGGGGGTATCGAACCCTCTGTCAATCTTGCTGCGAAGCCTCGAAATATGGACATCGATGACATTGGTCTGCGGGTCGAAGTGATAGTCCCATACTTTCTCCAGCAGCATCGTGCGCGTGACGACCTGGCCGGCATTGCGCATCAGGCATTCGAGCAGCCGGAATTCACGCGGCTGCAGGTCGACCGCTATGCCATCGCGCTCGACCGTGCGCGAGAGCAGATCCATCCTGAGCCCATCGACGACCAGTTCGGTAACCAGGGCCTCCGACGCCTGGCTGCGGCGCAAAAGTGCGTCCACCCGTGCTTTCAGCTCGCTGAACGCGAATGGCTTCGTCAGGTAGTCGTCACCCCCGGCCTCGAGTCCCTTGACCCGATCGTCTACCTCGCCCAATGCCGACAGGAACAGGATGGGAACGGATGTGTCGCTCGCCCGGAGCGTCTGGACGACAGTCAGGCCTTCGATCCCCGGCAGCATGCGATCGACGATGAGCAGGTCGTAGGACTCCGTCGTCGCCAGGAACAGGCCCTGTTTGCCGTCGGACGCCACGTCCACGGTGTAGCCGAGTTCGTCGAGTCCCTTGCGGATGTAGCCGGCGACGGCAGCATCGTCTTCGATAACCAGGATTCGCACTTCGCCTTCTCGCGGTAAACCTCACTTTCGCCGATTGTAGCCGTTCCGGCCCGGGGCCACGGCAACATGAACGATCTGTAATGTTCCGGCAAGCCGGGGGAAAGGCGGCGATATGCATGATCGCGGTACAACCATTCATCAGGAGATGGCGATGAGAGCAGCAAGCATATCCAGACTGGCAAGTAACCGAAGCTGGGCCGCCGCCGGTGCGTTGGCGAGCCTGCTCGCAGTGTCATGGGCAGCGTCGGCTCGAGCAGCGATTCCGGAGGACGGCTTCGCGGACCTGGTTGACCACGTCGAACCGACGGTCGTCACGATCGAGGTGAGCAATAAGGCGACCGTGCAGCCGACGGAGTTCGACGGCGATCCGCGGGCGCAGGAGTTTTTCGAGCGATTCTTCGGTGCGCCGGGCATGGGGCAGCGCGAACCGCAGCCCGTGCGGGGTGCCGGTTCCGGTTTCATCATCGACGTGGACGGCTACATCGTCACCAACAACCACGTCATCGACGGGGCTGACGAAGTGTCGGTCAGGCTATTGGATGGCCGGGAATTTACGGCAACGGTCGTGGGCAGCGATGACAAGACCGATCTCGCGCTGCTGAAGATCGAGGCAGATCAGCTGCGGGCGGCGGAGTTCGGTGACTCCGACGAAACGCGGGTCGGCGACTGGGTTGTTGCCATCGGCAACCCGTTCGGCCTGGGCGGCACGACCACGGCCGGCATCGTTTCGGCGCGGGGGCGCGACATCCAGTCGGGTCCGTATGACGATTACCTGCAGATCGATGCGCCGATCAACCGCGGAAATTCCGGCGGCCCGGTGTTCAATACCGACGGCGAAGTCGTGGGCGTCAACACCGCCATTTTCTCGCCCAATGGCGGCAGCGTCGGCATCGGTTTCGCGATCCCGGCCAACCAGGTGAGCGAGATCGTCGCCGAACTCAAACGCGACGGCGTCGTCGATCGCGGCTGGCTGGGCGTATCCTTGCAGGGGCTCGACGAGGACCTGGCCGACAGTCTCGGCAGGGACTCCGCGGATGGCGCGCTCGTTACCGATGTCGTGGAGGGTAGCCCCGCGCAAGCGGCGGGTGTGCAGGTTGGCGACGTCATCGTGTCCTGCAACGGCAGCGACATCGAAGACGCCAGGAGCCTGAGCAGACTCGTGGGTTCAGCGGATGCCGGTGACGAAGCCCGCTTGCGGGTCTGGCGGAACGACGCCTACGTCACGTTGCGTGCAGTACTCGGCACGCCGGACAACGCCGTCGCCGCGACGAAAGCGGAGCGCAGCCTCGACGGGCTGGGGATCGCCGTCGCGCCGCTGACCGACGAGCTTCGCAGCCAACTCGATGTCGACGACGATGTCGATGGCGCGGTCGTGACGCGGGTCGAGCCCGGCAGCCAGGCAAGCGCCGAGGGTATTCGGCCCGGTGACATCCTGCTGCAGGTCGATCGTACTCCGGTTTCCTCTGCAAGCGAGCTCGAGAAGATCCTGGGGCAGGCGAAGCGGGAAGGCCGGGACGCCGTGCCGGCACTCGTCAGGCGAGGCAACACGCAGCGATTCGCCGTCCTGCCGGTTGCCTGATCGGGCAGACAGGGAAAAGGGCCGGCCCGATCAGTCAGCGGGCCGGCCTCCGTTTGGCCGACAGCGATTTATCGTCCTCCGGCTCTAGAACTGGTAGCGAACGTCGAGCACCGCGTAGTGCAGCCATCCAAAGCTGTAAACGTCATCCGTATCGGCGCCGCCTTCGAGCGTGCGGTAGCCGCCGCCGATGCGCCAGCTGTCGTTTACGGCGTAGTCGAGCTTCACGGCAATATCGAATAGCCGCCCAGGCCCTCCGGCGAGTCCGTCGAAGTCGAAACGCAGCATCCAGCGTTCGGCCATCCGGTAATCGCTCGACAGGTGCAGCGCTGGCACGAAGCCCACATTGTCGTCGTTGGCCACAAGGGCGCCCTGCCGCAACTCCACGTTGGCATCGCGGACCACACCTGTAAAGCCAACCCGCCACCGCAAATCGGGTTTATCGACAAAGGTGTAGCGGTAGGTGACCTTGTAAGTGTTGAACTTGTAGGTCCCCTCGGTCGGGCCGGCGGGAAAGGACTCGCCGGCGAATTCCGTGTCTTGCTGCAGGTCACCGCTGTCGGACACCTCGAGCGGCGCCAGTACCACGCGGAATCCGTGCTTGTCGTTGACGTTCCAGTGCCCATCGAGGCGTGCGAATAAGGCCGGGCCCTTGCCGGTGAGATCCGTCATGTCGTATTCGGTGCCGGAATCACTCGGAATGCGGATGTCGTTCCGGGAAAACCACACACCGCCGGTCTCGAGGCCGATGCCGAAGCGCGAATCCGCTGCGGCGGTCTGGCCCCACGCCGCCACGTTCGGCACGAGCAGCGCAGCATACAACAAGCCAGGTATTCTCATCGGTACCCCCCGTTGTGGATCAAAGCCCCTGTGGCCCCGAATGGCCCGGCGCTAATAGTAGGTCTTGAGAAGGTAGACCCACAGCCCGATAAAGATCAGTGAAACGAGGAGCTGCGGCCACATTACGCGGAGGAAGCCCTGCTCCTTTATCTGCTGCTGCCGCTCGACGTAGGTGTCCCTCTGTGCTTCCTGGAGTTTGATGAGCCAGGTGTCACCGGAGACCTTCAGTTCGTTGCCTTCCGTATGCAGGAATACGGTCGCCTTCGAGGTGGCGAGCCAGAAAATCAGGTACAACAGGCCGCCGAACAGCGGAAACAGGAAGAGAACGATCAGGAACACCCACCATGCAAATGGCCGGCGTCCGCTGAGTGACGCCGTGGTCTCCGTCGTGGTTACCGGCTCCCAGCCGTAAGTGACCAGTTCACTGACGCGTTGGCTTAATATTGCGTGCATCCCATCTCTCCCGGAGCGAGTTCGAGCTAAAGGTCTACCTGTTGATGCGGCTTGCGAAGCCCGGGGCGGTCTCTGACCAACGACTTTGCGGCGTCGCCCGAAGACCTCGCGGTATGACGACGACGCTTGCGGAATTTATGCAATTCGCTTCAAGGCGTCTATTGGACCTAGGTTAAACAGGGGGCGGGTGACCCGCGATGTGGTCCGCCGGCCGGGACTGGCAAGGCGCTGCCTTCGGTATTTCAGCGAGAGGGCAGAATGCCGAGCTTCTCGGCCATCAGGACCAGTTCCGCCAGCGAACCCGCCTTCATTTTGCGCATCGCGCGCCCGCGGTGCACCTTGATGTTCTGCTCGCCGGTGCCGAAGATCGCGGCAATCTGCTTGTTCTTCTTGCCGGCGACGACCTCGCGGAGCACGTCCCGCTCCCGCCGCGTGAGCGACTCGAAGCGCTTTCGCAGTGCCACGACCTCGTCACTTTCGGACTGCAGATCTGCGGCGCGCTGCAGTGCGCGGCGTATTGCCGGCACGAGGTTCTCCGCGACCACCGGCTTGGTTAGAAAATCCTCAGCTCCGGCCTTCATCGCGCGCACGCTCATGGGTATGTCACCGTGGCCGGTGAGGAACACGATGGCAATCGCCTCCCCGCTGTTGCGCAGAAGTCGCTGGACCTCGAGACCGTCGATCTCGGGCATCGCCACGTCAAGCACGAGACAGGCGGGACCCCGACGGCGTTTGCGCGCGAGGAACTCCTTCGCATCAGTGAAGCCCGAGACCCTGAAACCCAGGGCACGGAGCAGCCTTGTCAGGGCCGTGACCATCTCCTTCTCGTCGTCGAGCACGTAGACGATCGGGGTGGCGGTCACGGTGCCGCTCCGTTTACCGGCAACGAAACACTGGTCGTGGTGCCTCGTCCCGGCGACGACTCGATCGAGACACGCCCGCCGTGACTGTTCACGATGGAGCGTACTATGGTCAGGCCCATGCCGAGCCCGTCTGGCCTGGTCGAATAGAACGGCTCGAAGGCACGATTCGGATCGGCCAGCCCGGAGCCGTTGTCCGTCACCTCGAGCAAGACCGCATCTCCCTGCGTGCGGGTGACGAGCGACAGCTGGCGTTCGCCGGCGGGCTTGTCCACCACGGCGTTGCAGGCGTTGTCCAGGAGGTTCAGCAAGACCTGCTGGACGAGCACGGTGTCCGCCTGGACCGACGGCAGGCCCGGAGCCAGGTCGAGATCCACGGTTATGCCGCGGCCATCAATCTCGCTGGCCAGCAATCGAAGCAC
>DATIUU010000101.1:0-11098 GCA_035466635.1 Woeseiaceae bacterium | reverse complement strand
TAGAGCTGGTTTTTAAGCAGCTAAAGCGTAGTTGTCGTCGTTGGCAACTATAAGTTTTACAGTTGGATTTACGAGGTCCTCTGTCCCTCGGCATGCACCCGGAGTTTCGCGACCCGCGTCGAAGCCAGGTCACCCCCGTGTCCGCCTAGTGTAGGGGTAATCGGGCGCTTTGCAATGCGGTGCGCCACAATTTTGCCGGTACTCGTTAGATAATCAACATTAATAAAATCGAATAATCAAATGAAAAAACTAATGTTTTAGCATTCTTTCCTTCTGTCGCGCCCAGTCACGGTCCTTGCTGGCGGCGCGCTTGTCATGCTGCTTCTTGCCCCGTGCCAGCCCCACCTCGAGTTTCACGCGCCCCTTGCGCCAGTGCAGGTCGAGCGGCACGAGCGCGTAGCCCTTGCGCTCTACCGCGCCGATCAGGCGGTCGAGCTCGCCGCGATGCAGCAGCAGCTTGCGGCTGCGCGTCGGGTCCGGGTTGACGTGCGTCGATGCCGACAGGAGCGGCGAAAAATGGGCGCCCACCAGGTACGCCTCGCCGTTGCGGATCGTCACGTAGCTCTCCGTGAGCTGGGCGCGGCCCTCCCGCAGGCTCTTGACCTCCCAGCCGAGCAGCGACAGGCCCGCCTCGATGCGGTCCTCGATGAAATAGTCGTGCCGGGCCCTGCGGTTGGCGGCGATCACGTTGCTGTTGTCGGGCTTCTTCTTGCTCATCGTTGCGATTCTGCCGGCGCTGGCAGGGGGCGCGATTATACGGGAATCCCGGCGCTTCGCAGCCTGCGATGCGCGCGGCGCGCGCTGCCGGTTGTGTTGTCACCTATCCTGAATTGTATGAGAATCGCGCCTTCCTACGCCCGGAGAGCGCGACAATGCTGAGCAACCAGGCTGCCGATTCCGGCAAGCGCACGTCCCTTCACGGGCACTGGTCGTCACGGCTTGCCTTCGTGCTCGCGGTAACCGGCTCGGCCGTCGGCCTCGGCAACGTGTGGAAATTCCCGTACATGGCCGGCCAGAACGGCGGCGGCGCGTTCGTGATCGTGTACCTGTTCTGTGTCGTTCTCATCGGCATGCCGGTGATGATGTCCGAGATTCTCATCGGGCGGCGCGGACGCCGCAACCCGGTGGCGACGATGGCCCTGCTCGGCGAGGAGGAGGGCAGTTCACGGCGCTGGCAACTGGTCGGCGGCATGGGCGTGGTCGCCGGTATCCTCATCCTGTCCTACTACAGCGTCATCGCCGGCTGGACGCTCGCCTACATTCTCAAGAGCGTGACCGGCACATTCACCGGCGCGGATGCCGCGGTCGTCAGCGCGCAGTTCGGCGGCTTCGTGGGCGACTGGCGGGCGGTCGGTTTTTGCCACACCCTGTTCATGGCGCTGACGATCTTCGTCGTTGCCCGCGGTGTCGAGCGTGGTCTCGAGCAGGCCGTCCGCTTCATGGTGCCGGCGCTCCTCGTGCTGATGCTCGTGCTGCTCGGCTACTCGGTCACCTCCGGCCATTTCGCGGAAGGCCTGTCGTTCATGTTTACCCCGGACTTCAGCAAGCTGTCCTGGGACAGCGTGCTCGCCGCCATGGGCCAGGCGTTCTTCACGTTGTCGATCGGCATGGGTGCCATCATGGCCTACGGCGCCTACCTGCCCGAGGAAACCTCGATCATGGGCGCTTCCACGGCCGTCGTTACCGCCGACACGCTGATCGCGTTACTGGCCGGTCTCGTGATTTTCCCGCTGGTGTTCGCGAACGGGCTCGATCCCGCCGACGGTCCGGGCCTGGTTTTTCAGACCCTGCCGCTGGCCCTCGGCCAGATGCCGGGCGGCGCGTTCTTCTCGACGCTGTTCTTCATCCTGTTGTCGTTCGCGGCCTGGACCTCCGCGCTCGGCCTGATGGAACCGGCGGTCGCGTGGCTCGTCGAGCGCTACAACCGGACCCGCTCGCAGGCCGCAATCCTCATCGGCGGCCTGATCTGGCTGCTGGGTTTCGGCACGGTGTTGTCGTTCAACGTCCTCGCTGACGTCGTCTTCTACAAGGGTACCCTCTTCGACAACCTCGACCACCTCACCAACAACATCATGCTGCCGCTTGGCGGGTTGTTCATCGCGGTGTTCGCGGGCTGGGTGATGTCCAGGAACTCAACGGCCGAAGAACTCGGCGGGCCGGGCCTCACCTACCGGGTGTGGCGCGTGCTGGCGCGTTTCGTGGTGCCGGTCGGTATCCTTTTCGTATTCCTCAAAGCCGTCGGCCTGCTGCCCGACCTGTCATGATCGGCTGCCGGGCCTGCCGCACCTCGCGCGATGCGTAAGGTAAGCCGCAGCGCACTGGTGCCTTATTCGGCGCAGCAGATGTACGTGCTCGTCGAGGACGTCGAGTCCTACCCGGAATTCCTGCCCTGGTGCGGCGACGCGGTGCTCCACTGGCGCGAGGGCGATGTGCTCGAAGGCTCCGTGGAAATGCGCCTCGCCGGGCTGCGCCGCAGTTTCCGCACCCGCAACCGGATGCATGAATACGAGGCCATCGACATGGAACTCGTCGAGGGCCCGTTCAGTCACCTGAGCGGCGGCTGGCGGTTCATGGAACTCGATCACCTCGGCTGCAAGGTATCGCTGGACGTCGAGTTCGAGGTGCAGAGCCGTACCACGAATCGCTTGCTCGGCCGCTACTTCGAAGACGTCTGCAATTCACTGGTTGACGCTTTTGTGCGCAGGGCGGGCGACATTTACGGGGCCGGGGTGTCGGGGAGTGGCTGAGCGCGTGGCGGTGGAACTCGCGGTGGCGACTGCCGAGCGGCAGGTGCTGCTCCGGCTGGAGGTTGCCGCGGGGTCGCGAGTTCGGGACGTCATAACCCGCTCGGATATCGGCTCCCGGTTCCCCGAGCTGGACCTCGACGAGATGCCGGTCGGGATATGGGGGCGGCCGGTTTCGCGGGACTGTCTCGTCGGGCCGGGGGACCGTGTCGAACTCTACCGCCCGCTCGGGATCGATCCGCGTGACGCGCGGCGGCTGCGTGCGCGTGCCGGCAAGGGCTGAGCGTCAGAGACTTTCCGCGAGTTCCCGGTTGCGCTGGATGTCTTCGACCGTCTCACCGTCGAACAGGATCGTCACCCAGCGTTTGCCGGTGGCGTCGTTGCGGCCGATCTTGACGTAGTACACGTAGTCCCAGCGGTCCTGGTGGAACGGGTCGGCGAGCATGGGCGTGCCGAGCAGAAACCGTACCTGGTTGCGCGTCATGCCGACCTCGACCCGGTCGAGATCCTCTTCTTCGACGATGTTTCCCTGCGAAATATTGGCGCGGTAGACACAGCCCGAGGCCGTGACGAGCATGCCGAGGACGATGCCGAGGATGATCGACTTGCGAAACGAAAACGCCATTTGCGACTAACCGGGTCCCAGGAGTGGATATTGCGAGCGGCATGCCGCTAGAGCCACACTGCCAACTGCGTCATAATAGGCGCGCATCATACCTTCTTGCCAAACGCCGCGATAGGCGCTCGTCCTTAGTGCTACCGGGAATACCGTTAATGGAGCAACGACACGAATTACGCAAGGCCGGCCTCAAGATCACGCTGCCGCGCCTGAAGATCCTGGAGATCCTCGAGAATGCCTCGAACCGGCACCTGAGTGCCGAGGACATTTACAAGGACCTGCTGGATTCGGGCGAGGAAATCGGCCTCGCGACGGTCTACCGGGTGCTGACGCAGTTCGAGGCTGCGGGCCTCGTTACCCGTCACAACTTCGAGGGCGGTCACTCGGTGTTCGAGCTCGACGACGGCGAGCACCACGACCACATGGTCTGCGTCGAGACCGGCGAGGTCATCGAGTTCACCAGTGACGAGATCGAGCGCCTGCAACACGAAGTCGCCGAGAAGCACGGCTTCGAGTTGCTCGACCACAGCCTCGTGCTGTACGTGAAGCGCGGCACCGGCGCTGAAGACGAGTAACGCCTGAACATTGGCTCAGGCGCGTTTTTTCGGCGCGCCGGCCAGCATCTCCGCGGCGTGCTCGCGGGTCTTGGCGGTAATCTCGACGCCGCCGAGCATGCGCGCCAGTTCGTCGACGCGTTCCTCCTGCTGCAGCACGTGCGCACCGGTCCGCGTCGCCTTGCCGTCCGTGACCTTGCTGATCCGGATGTGCTGGTCGGCGAGGCTCGCGACCTGCGGCAGGTGAGTAACACACAGGACCTGCCGGTCCCGGGCGACCTCGGCCAGTCGCCGCCCGACCATCTCCGCCACACCGCCGCCCACGCCGCTGTCGACCTCGTCGAAGACCATCGTCGGGATCGTGCTGCCGCCGCTCGCGACTACCTGGATGGCGAGACTCATGCGCGACAACTCGCCACCGGACGCCACCCGTGCCAGCGGCATCGGCGGCTGGCCGGGGTTGGCGCTGATCAGGAACTCGATGGCGTCCACGCCGCTGGCCCGTTCCGCACCCGCCGCGAGCGGCTCGAGCGCGATATCGAATGTTCCGCCGGGCATGCCCAGGCCGGCCATCGTGTCGCTGACGGCCGCTCTGAACGCGTGCGCGGCCACCTTGCGCAGGCGCGACAGCTCCGCGGCGCACTGGCGATACGCGGATTCCGCGTCGAGCGCCGCGGTTTCGAGTTCGCGGCCGCGCTCTTCGGCATGGCTCAGCTCGTCGAGCTCGGCGCTCAATCGCTCCCGGAGTTCCGCGAGCTGCTCGGGCTCGACCCGGTGTTTGCGTGCGATCGACTGCATGGAGTCCAGCCGCTGCTCCACCAGGTCCTGCCGCGCCGGATCCATATCGATCGAATCGCCGTAACGGCGCAGCGTGTCGGCGGCCTCGGCCACCTGGATGCCCGCGCTGTCCAGCAGTTCCGCGACGGGAGAGAGCGACGCGTCGAACGACACCAGTCCGCTGATTGCACGTTCCGCCGCAGCGAGCATGCCGGCGACGTTGCCGGCGTCGTTTTCGGAGAGGATGTCCAGCGCCGTGGCGACGCCCTCGGCGAGGCGGCCGCTGTTCGCAAGGCGCTGCGCCTCGCTTCGAAGCTCGCGGTACTCACCGGGCTTCGGGTCCAGCGATTCGAGTTCCTGCAGCTGGAACGTGAGCAGGTCGACGCGGGACTCCCGGTCCGCATCGGCACCCTGCAGCGCCCGCAGCCGTTCGAGCAGCGATTTCCATGCCGCGAACGCATCCGCGGTCTGCGCCCGCAGCGCCTGGTGCCCGCCGTAGTGGTCCAGCAAATCGCGCTGCACGGAGCGCCGGCCGAGTGACTGGTGAAAGTGCTGGCCGTGAATGTCGATCAGCATTTCACCCAGCGTCTTGAGTTGCTGCACGGGCACGGCATTGCCGTTGATGAACGCCCGCGAACGCCCGTCGCCACTGATGACCCGGCGCAGCAGGCACGCGTCGTCGTCGTCGAGCGCCTGTTCTTCGAGCCAGTCGCGGGCGCCGGGGAGACCGGAGACGTCGAACTCCGCGCTGAACTCCGCGCGCTTCGCGCCGGCGCGCACGAGCTTGCCGCTGCCGCGCTCGCCCAGCACCAGCCCGAGTGCATCCACGAGGATGGACTTGCCGGCGCCGGTCTCGCCCGTCAGTACCGTCATCCCGGGTTCGAACTCGACCTCGATCCGGTCGACGATCGCGAAATCGCGCACCTGCAGCGTTTCGAGCACGGCTAGCTGCCCTCCGCCGGCAGGTCGCGCTTGCGCGAATCGTGCCCCCAATGCAGCTTGGAGCGGAGGATGCCGAAGAAGTCATAGCCCGGCGGGTGCAGCAGGGTCAGCCGCGTTTCCGAGGCCACGACGTGCAAGCGGTCCTGCGGCCGGATCTCGCCCATCGAGTGACCGTCCGCCATGATCTCGGCGCGGGTGTTCTCGCGCTCCAGCAGACGCAGTTCGATGCCCAGGTCGGCGGGCAGCACGATCGGGCGGTCCGACAGCGTGTGGGGCGCGACGGGCACCACCACCACGGCGTCCAGGCGCGGCTCGATGATCGGTCCGCCGCAGCTGAGGGAATACGCCGTCGACCCCGTCGGGGTCGCGATGACCAGGCCGTCTCCCGCGTGCGTGTTCACGTAGCGGCCGTCCATCCGGGTCACGAAATCGAGCATGCGGCCGGTTTCGCGGCGTTGCAGGACGATGTCGTTGAGGGCGAGTGCCCGCGTGTCCGCCGCGTCCGGCCGTTCCAGTCTTGCCTCCAGCACGAGCCGCTTGTCGGTGGTGAATTCGCCCGCGAGCACGTGCCCGACACTGTCCAGCATCTCCTCGGGCGTCACGTCGGCCAGGAAGCCGAGGCGGCCGCGGTTGATGCCGAGCAGGGGAATGTCGCCGCGCCGCGCGAGCTGCCCGGCATAGAGCATCGCGCCGTCGCCGCCGATGGCAATGATCAGGTCGGCGACACCGGAAAGCTCGGATTCGGGCATGCGCCGCGCCGGTATCGGCAGCGACATGTCGTCGGCGGCCAGTACCTCGACACCCGCCTGCGCGAGGTACTCGGCGAGGACGGTGATCGGCTCTGCAACACGCGGGTCCTCGTGGCGCCCGAGTACCGCAACCTTCTTGAACATCGTCGTCATGTCGTGCCTGTTCCCGCTACCGCTCGAAGCGCGCCGTCTACAGCGATTGTTGCAGACCCTTGACCGGTCGCCAAGGCGTTGCTAGCTTGTTTTGCTACCCTAACACAGCGGCGTGTGGCCGCTGTTTCCGTTTCCCGCAAATGACGGCAGAAGCAACGACTTCCTTACCCAACGAGCGCGCCAGCCACCTGCTGCGCGTCCTGATACAGCGCTATATACGCGAGGGTGAGCCGGTGGGCTCGCGGACCCTGTCGCGAGACTCCGGGCTCGACCTGAGCCCGGCGACGATCCGTAACGTCATGGCGGACCTGGAAGAGATGGGCCTGGTCGCCGCGCCGCATACGTCGGCGGGCCGCATACCCACGGCCAAGGGCTACCGGCTGTTCGTCGATACGCTGGTCCGCTACCGCCAGCCGCGCGGCAACGACCTGCGGCGACTGCAATCGCACCTGCAGCAGAACGTCGACGATCCCGCCGCGCTGATCAGTTCGGTATCGAACATGCTGTCCGAGATCACCAGCCTCGCGGGCGTCGTCACCGTTCCGCGCGGCCAGCAGGCCATCCTGCGGCAGATCGAATTCCTGCCGCTGTCGGATCAGCGCGTACTGGTCATCCTGGTGGTCAACGACCGCGAAGTACAGAACCGCATCCTGCACCTCGAACGCGAATACTCCGAGTCGGAACTGACGCAGGCAGCCAATTTCATCAATGAGAAGTACGCCGGCAGGGACATGCTGCAGGTCCGCGAACAGATCGTCTCGGATCTCGGCGAGTTGCGGGATTCGATGAACCAGGCGATGCAGGACATCATCGCCGTGGCGCACACGGCATTGGCGGGCACGGAGAAACCCAGTGGCGAGTTCGTCCTCACCGGCGAGACCAAGCTCATGGATTTCGCCGAGTTGTCGGACATCGAGACCCTGCGGCGGCTGTTCGAGGCGTTTTCCAGGAAGCGCCTGATACTCGACCTCATGGACCGCAGTATCGATGCGGAGGGCGTGCGCGTGTTCATCGGCGAGGAGTCGGGGTTTCGCATCCTCGACGACTGCAGCGTGGTCACTGCGCCGTATCGCATCGGCGACGATACGATCGGCGTGCTCGGCGTCATCGGCCCGACGCGCATGGCGTACGACAGGATCGTGCCGATCGTGGACATTACCGCCCGCCTGCTGGCGACTGCGCTCGGGCAGCGGGGCTGAGGCCCCGGTCCGCCAAAAAAAACGGCGGATGCGCTTGATTTTTCAGGCCCGGCCCCCAAACTCGCAACTTCCTTGTAACCGGCCGCGCGCTCGCGCGGTCAGCAGAGACGTGGAGTTGCATGCATGAGCGCTGAGCGCAAGCCTTCTGAAGGCGAACACGAAGCCGCGGAGGTCGTATCGGAGAACGGCGGCGCGCAAGCTCCCGGAGCGACTGCCCAGGAGAGTGGCGGTGCGGCATTGGCCGAGGCGCAGGCCAGGGCCGAAGAGAACCGGAACCTCTACCTGCGGGCTGCCGCGGAACTGGAGAATGTCCGCAAGCGCGCTGCTCGCGACGTCGAGAACGCCCACAAGTTCGCCCTCGAGAACTTCGGCCGCGAACTGCTCGCGGTCGTGGACAGCCTGGAAATGGGCCTCTCGGCCGCGGACAGCGCGGACCTGCAGGCGCTGCGCGAGGGCAGCGAGGCGACCTGCAAGCTCCTCAAGACGACGCTCGAGCGCTTCGGTATCTCGGAAGTCGATCCGCAGGGGGAGCCCTTCGATCCCGAATTGCACGAGGCAATGAGCATGATGCCTGCGCCGAACGTCGAGCCCGGGTCCGTGGCGCAGGTCATCCAGAAAGGCTACGCGCTGAACGGTCGCCTGCTGCGTCCCGCCAGGGTCATCGTGGCGGCAGAAGCGCCCCCGGGCGGCGCAGGCAGCTGAGGAAATACGATCTTGCGAGCGCTTGAAACGCAAGGGCTTGCCCCCAACTCACAACCAGTTTTGAAATACATCGGATTTTTGGAGTATCAGCATGGGCAAAGTAATCGGTATCGATCTCGGTACTACTAACTCCTGCGTAGCGGTCATGGAGGGCGGCACGCCCAAGGTGATCGAGAACAGTGAGGGTGACCGTACGACGCCATCGATCGTTGCGTTCACCAAGGACGACCAGGTGCTTGTCGGGCAATCGGCGAAGCGCCAGGCCGTGACCAATCCGAGCAATACCTTGTTCGCGGTGAAGCGCCTCATCGGCCGTCGATTCGAAGACGACGTCGTGCAGCGCGACATCGACATGGTGCCGTACAAGATCGTCAAGGCCGACAACGGCGATGCCTGGGTGGAAGCCGGGGGCAAGAAGATGGCGCCGCCCGAAATCTCGGCGCGCGTCCTGATGAAGATGAAGAAGACGGCGGAAGACTATCTCGGCGAGGCCGTGACCGAGGCGGTCGTGACCGTGCCGGCTTACTTCAACGATTCGCAGCGCCAGGCCACCAAGGATGCCGGCAAGATCGCCGGTCTCGAGGTCAAGCGCATCATCAACGAGCCGACCGCGGCTGCGCTCGCCTACGGCATGGACAAGAAACGCGGCGACAAGAAGATTGCCGTATTCGACCTGGGCGGCGGTACCTTCGACGTATCCATCATCGAAATCGCGGAAGTGGACGGCGAGCACCAGTTCGAAGTGCTGTCCACGAACGGCGATACCTTCCTCGGCGGTGAGGACTTCGACCTGCGCGTCATCCAGTACCTGACCAGGGAGTTCGAGCGCGAGAGCGGTGTCGATATCAGCAAGGACCCGCTGGCCATGCAGCGCCTCAAGGAGGCGGCAGAGAAGGCCAAGATCGAGTTGAGCTCGCAGCAGCAGACCGAGGTCAACCTGCCGTACATTACGGCGGACGCCAGCGGCCCCAAACACCTCAGCATCAAGCTGACGCGGGCCAAGCTCGAGTCGCTGGTCGACGAACTGATCGAGCGCACCATGGGCCCGTGCAAGATCGCGCTGCAGGATGCGGGGCTCAAGGTCAACGAAATCGATGACGTGATCCTGGTCGGCGGACAGACCCGTATGCCCAAGGTGCAGGAAGCCGTGCACAACTTCTTCGGCAAAGAACCGCGCCGAGACGTCAACCCGGACGAGGCGGTTGCCCTGGGTGCCGCGATTCAAGGCGGAGTGCTCGCGGGCGACGTCAAGGACGTCCTGCTGCTCGATGTTACGCCGCTGTCTCTCGGCATCGAGACGCTTGGCGGCGTCATGACCAAGCTGATCGACAAGAACACGACCATCCCGGCGAACGCGGAGCAGGTCTTCTCGACCGCGGACGACAACCAGACGGCCGTTACGATCCACGTGCTGCAGGGTGAGCGCGAGCGTGCCGTCGACAACAAGTCGCTCGGCCGTTTCGACCTCGCCAACATCCCGCCGGCACCGCGCGGCATGCCGCAGATCGAGGTCACGTTCGACATCGATGCCAACGGCATTCTCAACGTGTCCGCAAAAGACAAGGCGACGGGCAAGAGCCAGAATATCGTCATCAAGGCGTCCAGCGGCCTGTCCGACGACGAGATCGACAAGATGGTGCGGGATGCCGAGAGCCACGCGGAGGAGGATCGCAAGTTCCGCGAGCTCGTCGACGTGCGCAACCAGGCGGATGGCCTCATCCACGCGGCGGAGAAGACGCTCAAGGATCTCGGCGAAAAGGCGAGCAGCGACGAGCGCATGAAGATCGAGAACGCGGTGTCCGACCTGCGTGCCGCGATTGACAAGGACGACAAGGAAGCCATCGAGAAGAAGACGGCGGCGCTGGCCGAAGCCTCCGCCACGCTGGCGCAGAAGCTGTACACGGAACAGCAGGCCGGCTCGGGCGGGGAAGGCCAGGCCGAATCCGGCGAAGACGTCGTCGACGCGGAGTTCGAGGAAGTCGACAAGGACGACAAGTCCCGCTCGGCCTGAGGGCGGAATCCGCGCACCGGAAACTGGGACAGGGCGCCCTCGCGGGCGCCCGCTTTTTGAGAAAACATGGCAAAACGCGACTACTACGAGGTATTGGGGGTCTCGAAGTCGGCTTCGGCGGATGAGATCAAGAAGGCGTATCGTCGCCTCGCCATGAAGTACCACCCGGATCGCAACAAGGACGAGACGGGCACCGACACCAAGTTCAAAGAGGCCAAGGAAGCCTACGAAGTCCTGCGCGACAGCGACAAGCGCGCCGCTTACGACCGCTTCGGTCACGACGGCCTGCGGGGCGCCGGCATGCGCGGCCCCGGCGGATTCAGCGCCGAGGGCTTCGGCGACATCTTCGGCGACGTGTTCGGCGACATTTTCGGCGGCGGCGGGCGGCGTGGCGGACCCCAGGTGTTCCGCGGCGCGGATCTCGGCTACGAGTTGCGCCTCGATCTCGAGCGCGCGGTGCGCGGGGATACCGTCACCATCGACGTGCCCTCGCAGGTCGCCTGCGACGTCTGCGACGGCAGCGGTGCGCGCAAGGGGACCACGGCGACGCAGTGTTCGACCTGCGCCGGCGCCGGCCAGGTTCGCATGCAGCAGGGTTTTTTCTCGATCCAGCAGACCTGCCCGGCGTGCAAGGGCGCCGGTACCATG
>DATIUU010000100.1:0-6685 GCA_035466635.1 Woeseiaceae bacterium | reverse complement strand
GTCGCGAGCAGCATCGACGGCGCGGTGGCCATGAAGTCCGGCGAAAGCCAGTGGATCACCGGGCCGGAGGCCCGCGCCGACGTGCAGCGGCTGCGGGCGCGGTCGGGCGCGATCCTGACCGGGATCGGAACCGTGCTCGCGGACGATCCCGCGCTGACGGTGCGCAGCAAGGTGCTCGACAGCGGCGACCGGCAGCCGATCAGGGCGGTGCTGGATTCGCGGCTGCGCATGCCGCTCTCGGCCGGGATGCTCGCGATGCCCGGGCAGACGATCCTGTACTGCACCGACGACGCGCGGCGGCAAGCGCTGCTGGATGCGGGCGCGCACGTGGTCTGCGTGCAACCTGCCGCAGGCGTGCTCGACGTGCGCCAGGTGCTGGCCGACCTCGCCAGGCGCGAGGTCAACGACCTGCTCGTCGAGGCAGGGCCCTCGGTTTCGGGGCACCTGTTGTCGTGCGGGCTCGTCGA
Organism: Woeseiaceae bacterium; assembly: GCA_035466635.1. GTDB lineage: Bacteria > Pseudomonadota > Gammaproteobacteria > Steroidobacterales > Woeseiaceae > UBA1847. The sequence continues at coordinate 6,218 of DATIUU010000100.1, read as the reverse complement.
CGAGCTTGTGATTTACCAGGCGCCCCATATCATGGGGAGCGAGACGAAACCGATGTTCCGCACGCCCGGGTGGAAGCGGCTGGCCGACCGCCGGGCGCTCGACATCGTGGACCTGCGACGCGTGGGTTCCGATATTCGAATAACGGCGCGGCCGAAGGACTAGGGCCTGGTGTTTACCGGCATTATCAAGGCGAAGGGCAGGATCGCCGCCATCGAGAAGCGCGGCGGCGACGTGCGGCTGAGCGTCGCGGCAGACGATCTGCCCTGGAGGGACTACGCGGTGGGCGACAGCATCGCCGTCAACGGCGTGTGCCTCACGGCGGTGCGGCTGTGCGACGACGGCTTCGACACCGACGTCTCCGTCGAAACGCTCGATGTGACGACCTTGAAGCATCTCGCCGTCGGTGATGCCGTCAATCTCGAGCCGGCGCTGCGCGTGGGTGATGCGCTCGGCGGGCACCTGGTCAGCGGGCACGTGGACGGTATCGGCAAGCTGGTCGCGCGGGCCGGCGACGCGCGCTCGGTCCGGATGAAATTCGAGGTACCCGGCGAGCTCGCGCGGTACATTGCGAAGAAGGGCTCGGTTTGCGTGGACGGCGTCAGCCTTACCATCAACGAGGTATCGGGAGCCACGTTCGGTCTCAATATCATCCCGCACACGGCCGAGGTCACGACGATGGGCGCCTACGAGGTCGGCGCGGCCGTCAACATAGAGGTAGACCTGCTCGCACGCTACATCGAGCGCATGCTCGGTGGCGACGCCGGAGGGTTATCCATCGAATTCCTGAGAGAGCATGGTTATGCCTGACAACACGACAACGCACCCGCGGGCCATCGATACGCCGTTCAGTAACATCGAGGACATCGTCGCCGATATCCGCGCGGGCAAGATGGTCATCATGGTCGACGACGAAGAGCGCGAGAACGAGGGCGACCTGCTCATGGCGGCCGAGCTCGTGCGGCCCGAGGACGTCAACTACATGGCGACGCACGGCCGCGGGCTGATCTGCCTCACCTTGTCGCGCGAGCGCTGCAAGCAGCTGCGCTTGCCGCTGATGGTGTCGGAGACCGACGAACACCACGCGACGAACTTCACGATCTCGATCGAGGCCGCCGAGGGCATCACCACCGGCATCTCCGCACACGACCGCGCCCGCACGATCCGGGCCGCCGTCGCCGCGGACGCCCGGCCCGACGACCTGCGGCAGCCGGGGCACATATTCCCGGTGATGGCGCAGCCCGGTGGTGTCCTGACGCGTGCCGGGCATACCGAGGCCGGGTGCGACCTGGCGCGCCTCGCGGGGCTGGAGCCGGCGGCCGTGATCGTCGAGATTCTCAAGGAAGACGGCAGCATGGCACGCCGGCCGGATCTCGAGCGATTCGCGCGCAAACGCGGCATCCGTATCGGCACGATCGCCGACCTCATTCGCTACCGGCTGGAGAAAGAGCGCAACATCGAGAGGATCCTGGAGCGGCCCGTCGAGACCGCGCACGGCCGCTTCACGATGTATTGCTTCGACGACCTGATCAACCGCGCCGTGCACGTCGCGCTGGTCAAGGGCGATCTCGAGACCGCCGCCAACCCCCTCGTGCGCGTGCATCTGCAGGATACGCTCGGCGACATCATCGGCGTGAAGAGCCGTTCGCTCGGCTGGCCGCTGGAAAGCGCGATCGAGCGCATCACGCGCGAGGATGCCGGCGTCATCGTGATCCTGCGCGAGCAGGAGTCGTCGCGCGACTTCATCGATGCCGTCGAGGGACTCGGGCGGGACACCAGCGAACTCGACGTGCACCGCAGCGGCGATTCCGTCCTCCGTACCTACGGCCTCGGCGCCCAGATCCTGCGCGACCTCGGCCTGTCGAAAATCCGTGTATTATCGGCACCCAAGCACATGTACGCGATCTCGGGATTCGACCTGGAGATCACGGAGTACGTGGAAAGCTGAATCCCCGCATTCGTAGCGAGCCATCATGGACAAGATAAAGACGACCCAAGGCGACCTGATGGTGCGCGACGCGCGCTTCACGATCGTCGCGTCGCGATTCAACGACTTCATCGTGGATTCACTGCTCAAGGCATCGCTGCACTGCCTGCGGCAGCACGGCGCAGCCGACGCCGACATCGAGGTCGTGCGGGTTCCCGGCGCCTTCGAGTTGCCGGTGGCAGTGGCCAGGGTGGCCGCTTCGCGGCGCGCTGACGGCATCATCGCGCTCGGCTGCGTGATTCGCGGCGGCACGCCACACTTCGACTACGTGGCCGGTGAGTGCGTGCGCGGGGTCGCCGGGGCGGCGCGCAAACACGGGGTGCCGGTCGGTTTCGGCATTCTCACCGTGGACACCATCGAGCAGGCGATCGAGCGGGCCGGCACCAAGGCGGGCAACAAGGGCGAAGAAGCGACGCTGGCCGTCATCGAGATGATCAATCTCTTGCGCCGCATCGACTGAGAATGAACAAAGCGACGTCAACCGGCGCACGCACGCGTGCGCGCGAGCTGTTGCTGCAGGCTTTGTACCAGAAGCAGATCGCCGGCCACGATCGCCGTGAGCTTTTGTCCCAGTTCAGGGAGCAGACCGCGTACCAGCGCGTCGACCAGGCGTTCTTCGAGGAGCTGCTCTCTGCCATCTGCGATACCCAGGAAGCGCTCGAGGAAACCGTCGACGCCATCATCGACAGGCCGCTCGACCAGCTGGACCCGGTCGAGCTGGGGATTCTCCTGATCGGCGTCTACGAACTGCAATCGCGCATCGACATCCCGTACCGCGTCGTGATCAACGAGGGCGTGAACCTCGCGAAGCGCTTCGGCGCGACGGACGGCTACAAGTACATTAATGCCTGTCTCGATGCCGCCGCACAGTCCCTGCGCGAGGTCGAGGTCAAGGCCGAAAGCGGTGGATGAATTCGAGCTGATAGCCCGGTATTTCTCGCGGCCCGCAGATTCGCCGCTGGTCGTGGCGGGTGTTGGCGACGACGGGGCGGTCCTCAGGCCGGTTGCAGGCAGGGATCTCGTCACGGTCATCGACACGATGGTCGCCGGCACGCATTTTCCGGTATCCATGCGCGCGGACGACATTGGTTACCGCGCCGTCGCGATCAACCTGTCGGACATTGCCGCGATGGGCGCGGAACCCCGCTGGATGACGCTGGCGCTGACGCTGGTCGATGCGGACCCGCGCTGGCTGGAGGCCTTCGCCGGGGGGCTGTACGAAGCGGCGGCGGAGTGGGGCGTGGCGCTCGTTGGTGGCGATACGACCCGCGGTGAGCAGCTCGTGGTCAGCGTGCAGATGGAGGGCGACCTCGAGCCCGGCACGGCGGTGTATCGCCGTGGCGCGAAACCCGGCGACACCATTTTTTTGACGGGCACGGTGGGCGACGCGGCTGCCGGGCTCGGCCGCTTCTCCGACGCCCCGGGGGACGATTACCTCGTGCGCCGCTTTGCGCGCCCGACCGCGCGGATCGGCGTGGGCCGGACGCTGGCCGGTGTCGCACATGCGGCGATCGACGTATCGGACGGGCTGGCCGGCGATCTGTGCAAGGTCCTCGAGGCGAGCGGCGCAGGGGCCGAACTGGACCTGCAGCGCCTGCCCCTGTCGCAGGAACTGGTGGCGGCGGCCGGCCGCGAACGGGCGCTTGAGTTTGCGATGCGCGGCGGTGACGACTACGAGCTGTGCTTCACCCTGCCGGAGGCGGCGCTGCCCGCCGAAGTCGCGAACGAAGTCACCGCGATCGGCCGGATAACGAGCGCGCCCGGCCTCGTGTGCCGTGACGGCGAAACGGTTGTCCCCTTCGACGACCCCGGGTACCGTCATTTCTGATGGCCGCCGCACCGGACAACCTCGCTCGAACCGTCCTCACGGACCCGGTGCACATCCTCGCCTTCGGTTTCGGTACCGGGCTGTCGCCGCTGGCGCCCGGCACCGTCGGCTCGCTCGTGGGCGTGCTCTTCGCCTGGCTGACGCTCGACCTCGGCCTGCCGCTGCAGCTCTCTGTAGCGGCGGCGATCGCGCTGTCGGGCATCTGGATCTGCGGCGAGAGCGCGCGCCGTATCGGCGTGCACGACCACGGGGGGATCGTCTGGGACGAGATCGCGGGAATGTACATAACGCTGCTCGCGGCGCCGCCGACGATTGCCGGCTGGGTACTCGGTTTCGTGCTGTTCCGGGTCTTCGATATCGCCAAACCGTGGCCGATTCGGGACCTGGATCACAGACTCGGCGGCGGCGTGGGAATTATGCTGGACGACCTCGCCGCCGCGCTGTATGCCTTGATTTTACTGGCTTTGTACGGGTGGCTTATGACCTGACGTGAGACAAAATGGCCAGTCCTGTTAGCGAAATAAAGCGCATTCATGACGTGCCCGGCAAGATCGGCAAATACGTCATCGTCAACAAGATTGGCAAGGGCAGCACCGGCACGGTGTACCTGTCTCACGATCCCTACTACCGCCGCGACGTCGCGATCAAGGTGTACAACCTCGAGGAGGACACCGACGCGGACCGCGCCCAGGTCTCGCGCAAGATGTTCTTCAACGAAGCCCACATGGTCGGCATGCTGCAGCATCCGAACATCATGCCGATCTACGACGCCGGCGAAGAAGACGGCAAGTACTACGTCGTCACCGAGCACATCCAGGGCGCGCGCACGCTGGCCGCCTACTGCCGGCCGGACAACCTGCTGCGCGTCGACGACGTCGTGGAGATCATTTACAAGTGCGCCAAGGCGCTGCATTACGCGCACGGCCGTGGCGTCATCCACCGTGACATCAAGCCCAGCAACGTCATGCTGACGATCGACAACGACGTCCGGATCATCGATTTCGGCATCGCCATCGTGAGCGACTCGGAAGTATCGCGCATCGAGGGCATCGCCGGTTCGCCGAGCTACATGTCGCCGGAACAGGTGCAGTCCGAGGAACTGACACCGGCTTCCGACCTGTATTCGCTCGCCGCCGTGATGTACGAGTTGCTGACCGGGTTCCGGCCGTTCCGCGCGGACAACCTTTCGAAGCTTCTGCACCAGATCGTCTACGCGACACCGCCGCCGATACATACCTACCGCGACGACCTGCCCGAGGCACTCGAGGAAGTCGTCGCGAAGGCGATGATCAAGGACCCGCAGAAGCGTCTCGGCAGCGGCGCGACGATGGCCGCTGAACTGACGCGCGTCCACAAGGACCTGCGGCAGAAGTACGACAGCCTCGACAACCGCGAACACTTCGACCTGCTGCGCACGCTGACGTTTTTCCACGAGTTTTCGCACGCCGAGATCTGGGAAGTGCTGCGCGCATCGGACTGGCACGAGTACCGCGACAGCGAGGACATCGTCCGCGAGGGCGAGATCGACGACCGCTTCTACATCATCGTCTCCGGCAACGTGTCGGTGCAGGCCAACGGCCGCGCTATCGGCACCCTCGGCCCCGGCGACTGTTTCGGCGAGACGAGCTACGTCCGCGGTGCCAAGCGCCAGGCCTCCATCCGTGCCGAAGGGCCGGTGACCATACTGCGCGTCAGTTCCACGCTGATGGAGCAGGTGAGCTCGGCCTGCCAGCTGCGCTTCAACAAGGTGTTCCTGCGTTCGCTCATCACCCGCCTGCAGGGCAACGGCGGCGCGAATACCTGAGGGGCCGTCCAGCCTACTTGGGCGTGGTTCTTTGAGTCCGATTTCTCCTTGACGCCGCTTTACGGGAACAACGGTGCGAATCAGTGTCCGGGAACAGGCGCCCGGGGTGTTTTTCGACCGAAGTAAAGCGGACCGAAGGGAGCCATGAGGGAGAGAAATACCCCGGGCGCCTGGTCCCGATGCGCATCAGCCCAATGCCTCGTGAGGATTACACTGCGCCAGCTAGGGTAAGATACGGCGTGAGCGTTCAAGAATATCCTGAAGGGGGTTCCGATGTACCGACTTGTTGCCGCTGTTGCGGCGATCGTGTTCTTTTCGTTTTCCGTCAGCGCGGATGAACTCGGCGACGCCGTCAAGAAAGACTACGACGACTATCTCTGGCCGCTGTTCGATCATTTCCATCGTAATCCCGAGCTGTCGCTGATCGAGCACGACACGGCCGCGCGCATGGCGAGTGAGCTGCGTGCCGCCGGTTTCGAGGTGACAGAGGGCGTCGGCGGTACCGGCGTCGTGGCGATGATGAAAAACGGCGAGGGCCCGCTGGTGATGATGCGCGCCGACATGGACGGGCTGCCGGTGGAGGAGAAGTCGGGGCTCGAGA
>DATIUU010000099.1:0-3687 GCA_035466635.1 Woeseiaceae bacterium | reverse complement strand
AGCGACGTGATGACGATGTCCCCGTTTTCGACCTTGTACGACGCACGCAGCCGCAGCGTGCCGGCGCCCGTCACGTAGATCTCCTTGATATCGTCACGGGGCGACACGAGCTCCCCGCCGGTCGGGAAGTCGGGTCCCTTTATGTGTTTCATGAGCTGCGCGACGGTCGCCTTCGGCTCGTCGAGCAGGTGCACGAGCACACTCGCGACTTCCCTCAGATTGTGCGGCGGTATGTCGGTCGACAGGCCGACGGCGATCCCCATGGTGCCGTTCAGGAGCAGGTTGGGCAGCCGCGCCGGCAGTACCACGGGCTCGTCCAGCATGCCGTCGAAGTTCGGCACCCAGTCGACCGTCCCCTGCCCCAGTTCCTGCAGCAGGCTCTTCGCGTACGGTGCCAGCCGCGACTCCGTGTAGCGCATGGCGGCGAAGGACTTCGGATCGTCCGTGGATCCCCAGTTGCCCTGGCCGTCGATGATCCTGTAGCGGTAGGAAAACTCCTGCGCCATCAGCACCATCGCCTCGTAGCACGCCGCGTCCCCGTGCGGATGGTACTTGCCGATCACGTCGCCGACGGTGCGCGCCGATTTCTTCGGCTTGGAACCGGCCGACAGGCCGAGCTCGCTCATCGCGAAGATGATGCGCCGTTGCACGGGCTTCAGCCCGTCACCGATCTGCGGCAGCGCACGGTCGAGGATGACGTACATCGAGTAGTCGAGGTACGCCTTCTCGGTGTACTCCTTCAGCGACTGCTGTTCGACGCCCTCGAGATTCAGGCTGTTCTGCATGGCACCTTTACCCTTGCCGGGCTCTGCTTAACGTCAGGCCCGGCGTAAAAATTCAGACTTCTGCCAGGCTTGCCATCGCCTCGAGCCCGGCGCACTAGATTCAAACTTCTGCCAGATTTCCCTTGAGCTCCAGCCATTCGCGGCGATCTTTCGCGCGCTTCTTGGCGAGCAGCATGTCCAGCATCTGGTCCGTCTTGTCGCTGGCATTGACCGTCAGCTGCACGAGCCGCCGCGTGTCGCGATGCATCGTCGTTTCCCGCAGTTGCGCGGGGTTCATCTCGCCGAGTCCCTTGAATCGCGTGACGGATACCTTGCCACGGATTCTCTCCGCCTCGATGCGGTCGAGAATGCCCTTGCGCTCGCTGTCATCGAGCGCATAGAAGACTTCCTTGCCGACGTCGATGCGATACAGCGGCGGCATCGCCACGTAGACGTGGCCGGCCAGCACCAGCTCGCGGAAGTGCCGCAGGAACAGCGCGCAAAGCAACGTGGCGATGTGCAGTCCGTCGGAGTCGGCGTCCGCGAGAATACATATCTTGTGGTAACGCAGCCCCTCGAGACTGCCGCCGCCGGGATCCACGCCGAGCGCGACGCTGATATCGTGCACTTCCTGCGACGCGAGGATCTCCCCCGCGTCCACTTCCCAGGTGTTCAGGATCTTGCCGCGGAGCGGCATGATCGCCTGCGTGGTGCGGTCGCGGGCCTGCTTCGCGGAACCGCCCGCGGAGTCGCCCTCGACCAGGAAGATCTCGCAGAGCTCCGGTTCCTGCGAGGTGCAATCGGCCAGTTTGCCAGGCAGCGCCGGCCCCGAGACGATCTTCTTGCGGACGACTTTCCTGGCGGCCTTGAGGCGCTTCTGCGCCTTCGCGATCGCGAGCTGCGCGATCTGGTCGCCGGTCTCCGGGTGCTGGTTCAGCCAGATCCCGAAATTGTCCTTGATGATGCCCGCGATAAACGCCGCCGACTCCCGCGACGACAGGCGCTCCTTGGTCTGGCCCGAGAACTGCGGATCGCCGAGCTTCGCGCTGAGCACGAAACTGAGACCGTCCCAGACATCCTCGGGCACGATCGAGACGCCGCGTGGCAACAGGTTGCGAAAGTCGCAAAACTCCCGCAGGGCGTTGGTGAGGCCGGTGCGCAGACCATTGACGTGCGTGCCGCCCTGCGGGGTCGGAATCAGGTTGACGTAGCTCTCGCTGACGGCCTGGCCGCCCTGCACGGCCCAGGTGAGCGCCCAGTCGACCGCTTCGTCCTTGCCCGTGACGCTGCCGGAGTACGGATCTGCCGGCAACAGCTCGGCCGGCCCGATCGCCTCGAGGAGATATTCCTCGAGGCCGCCCGAGTAACACCACTCGAGCTTTTCCTGCGGCTGTTCGATGGTGAGGCGCACGACCAGGCCCGGGCACAGGACCGCCTTGGCGCGCAGGGCATGCTTCAGCCGCGACACCGAGAACTTCGGCGAATCGAAATACTGCGGGTCGGGCCAGAACCGGATCGTGGTCCCCGTGTTCGCCTTGCCGACCTTGCCGACTTCCTCGAGCTTGCCGCGCTTCTCGCCGCCGGCGAAGCTCATGTTGTATTCCTTGCCGCCGCGGCGGATCCACACCTCGAGATTTTTGGACAGCGCATTCACGACGGAGACGCCCACGCCGTGCAGGCCGCCGGAGAACTGGTAGTTCTTGTTGGAGAACTTGCCGCCGGCGTGCAGCTTGGTCATGATCACTTCCACGCCGGGCAGCTTCTCCTTCGGGTGCTTGTCGACCGGCATGCCGCGCCCGTCGTCCGCCACTTCGATCGAACCGTCCTTGTGGATGGTCACTTCGATCTTCTTGCAGTGGCCCGCAAGCGCCTCGTCGACGCTGTTGTCGATGACCTCGTGAGCGAGATGATTGGGCCGGGACGTGTCGGTGTACATTCCCGGCCGGCGGCGTACGGGTTCGAGCCCGCTCAGGACTTCGATGTCCCTGGCGTCGTAGGATGTGGTCATCAAGTGAAGCTGCCAAGCGAATTCACGCCCGGGATTCTAGCCTGATTGCCATAGCGGTGCATCCGCGAAATCGCGGCCGCGACACGATAAAGGGCAACGGCTAGTCCAGGTCGCCGAGCAGCGATTGCCGGATGTTCTCGGCTAACGGCGAGATCTCGACCCGGTAGTTGTCGTGGTCGATGCCGGCGCCGAGCGCGGCGCCGGACCTGAGCGCCGCCACCTCGCCGGGGGACAGCTCGAAGCGCATGAAGTGCACTGCGGACGTCTTCTTCTCGTCGGAACGCGCCAGGTCCTCGTCGGCGATCGCGTAAACGCGGTCGAAGCCTTCGACCTGGACAAAGACCTTGTCCTCGATGCCGACCAGCTGCGCGAGCATCGCCCGACGTTCCTCGATGTCGGGGAATTCCACCATGAAGGTCGCTTTCCAGTTCGAGCCATCGGGGATGAGCGGGTTGTAGGCCTCGAGTTCGTCGTTGATGCCTGCCGCCTCGAAGATGCGCTCGATGCGCAGCATCTCCTGGACCTGGTACTGCATCGTCAGGCGGTCTTCGAAATACAGCGCGGCATTGGTGCCGAGCTCCACGCGCCGGTTGCGTTTATGCGCCAGGACCTGGTTGCGAAACTCGTCACGAATGTCGGCGTACTGCTCGAGGCTATACAGGTCGTCTCGTTTCAGTTTTTGCATGGCATTCATATTCCGTAGGCTTTCCGGAGCAGGCTCATGGGGTGCCCGGCGGAGTATTCGTCGAGATCCTGCGCGATCTGGTCGGACGCCATCGGGCAGTCGCTGACGAAATGGTCGGCGCCGCTCTTTTTGACCTTGTTCACGACCGGCCGCGCAATCTTCTTCGATATCTCGTGAAACTCCTTTTTCACCGCGTAGGTGCCGTCGTGGCCGGAGCAGCGCTCGATCGC
>DATIUU010000098.1:0-1846 GCA_035466635.1 Woeseiaceae bacterium | reverse complement strand
CCTCGATGGTGACGGGGGGCGCCTCGATGCCGAGCTGCGCCCGGCTCGCGAGAATCGCGATGCTCACTGGCCCTCCTTGGCGTCTTTCGCGGTTCGAGAACCGCTCCTACAAAACCGACTGCACCGGCCGGGGCGTGCCTGGGCCCGCGATCGATCGTGGTTCGAGAACCGCTCCTGCAGCCCAGCGAACCGATCAACCCCGTAGGAGCGGGCCTGGGCCCGCGATCGCGGTTCGAGAACCGCTCCTACAGGATTATTCCGATGATGCTTCCATCTCGGCGACCTGTTTCTCCAGTGCCTCGAGCTTTTCGCGCGTGCGCGCCAGCACCGCCTCCTGCACCTCGAATTCCTCGCGCGTGACGAGGTCGAGTCGCGAGAGGCCGCCCTGCAATATCGAGCGGAAGTTCTGCTCCAGGTCTTCGCGCATCGTGCGCAGGCCGCCAGGCAGCGAGTCGGCGAGTTTCTTCGCCAGGCCTTCGATGGAATTGTCGTTCATTAGCGTTTGATACCTGAGCACCGGCGAAAACACCAGCCCCGAATCGTCGCGAAACGCGGCGAATCGGGCGCCGCTCACCAATACGGGGCATCCCGCTGCGGGCGTGCGCCAAGATGGTGCGTTTGTTGCAATGCAGCGCGAGTATCTGGTTGATCTGAAAGTGAATAGTTCAAAGTGGCATGAATTCTGCTCCTTAGTGCCCGACGAGCGGCCAACCGGGCCAATCACTTTTTAATGGGAGCACAACAATGAAAGCACTGTTCAAGATCGGCCTGGGTGCCGTCCTCCTGGCCGCCAGCGCGGCCGCCAACGCACAGGCATCGGCGAACATCGGCTGGGCGAGCGAGTACCACTTCCGCGGCATCCTGCAGAAAGTATCGTCGGCGAGCGGCGGCCTCGACTACGAATCGGGCGGCTTCTACGTCGGCACCTGGGCTGCCGACGTCGGCGACGGCCTCGAAGTGGACGGCTATTTCGGTTACGGCGCAGACGTCGGCGACTTCAGCCTCAGCATCGGCTACACGGGCTACTTCTACACCGGCGACTTCGACGACACCTACCAGGAGATCAACCTGGGCGGCGCCTTCGCCGGCCTGTCGCTCGACGTTGCCATCGGCAGGTACGACAACTTCACCGGCCCGACGCTGGACTACACGTTCACGGCGCTGACCTACGAACACGAGGGTTTCTACGGCACCTACGGCACGTTCTCGCAGGATTTCGATGGCGCCTTCCTCGAGCTCGGTTACGGCACCACGGTCGCCGAGATCGACGTCGGCATCGCCCTGATACTGGCCGACGACGACCTGCTCGGCGGCGAAGACGACGAGTCCCTGATCTTCACGATCGGCAAGTCCTTCGATCTCTGACCACGACAAACGGGCGGGACGCGTCCCGCCCCGTCCTTCCGACATTGCTAGCAAGGGGAATCCACTCATGAAACTGATCACCGCGATCATCAAGCCCTTCAAGCTCGACGACGTGCGACAGGCCGTCGCCGACATCGGCATACAGGGCATCACCGTGACCGAGGTCAAGGGCTTCGGCCGCCAGCGGGGCCACACGGAGCTCTACCGTGGCGCCGAATACGTCGTCGACTTCCTGCCGAAGGCCAAGATCGAACTGGCCGTCGACGACGACATTGCCGAGCAGGTCATCGAAGCCATCGCCAACACCGCGCGAACCGGCAAGATCGGCGACGGCAAGATTTTCGTTACCGAGCTCGAGCAGGCCATCCGCATTCGCACCGGCGAGACCGGCGCTGAAGCCGTATAACGCATAAGGAGAATCTTGTCGTGGAAGATGTAACTCAGATAGCGACGCGGGTCACGGAGCTGGCCTACGCGCTCG
>DATIUU010000097.1:0-7901 GCA_035466635.1 Woeseiaceae bacterium | reverse complement strand
GGCCGTCGGCGCAAACACGGACGGATCGTGAATCTCCGCGAGGTTCACGTCCGGCAGGAACGGGTTGATGTTGACCAGGTCGCCGCCTGCCAGCGCGCCGTCGACCGTGAGTGTCTCGACCAGGAATTCCTGCTCGGAACCGTCCTCGTACTTCTCGACTTCGTAGACGTTCACGGTCACGGGATTGATCGCCTGCTGCGACACCACGAACAACGCGACGGTGACGCTCGACAGCGGTCCCACGTCCTCGTCGACCTCGAGCAAGGGCTCCGGCGTATCGGGGCGGTCGAAATTCTCGAACGGCAGCTGCAGCCAGGAGGCCCGAGCCTCGAGCGGCGCGCCGTCCGGCTGGTTCATGATCCTGAAGCGGAAGGTCTTGCCGCGGTCCTCTGCATCGTTGCGTGCAGCGATCGTGAACGCGCGTTGCGGACGGCCCGGCCCGAAGCTCTTGGTTGTGTTCAGCACCCACGCCGTCGCGGGGCTGCCGATGAGCGCGCCGTAGACATCCGCATCCTTGATGCGATTGAGGTTGGCCTCCAATGGCAGGGGGTCGCCTGCCGCCAGGGGCAGGTCCTGGCTCGGCGGCGTGCAGACGCCTATGCCGGGGTTGGTATCCTCCAGGCCTTCCGCCGTGCGTGCGCGGCCGAGTTTCGTGTCGAGCTTCTCGACGAAGCCTTCCGGCCGTGCGGATTCCGGTTCACCGGCTTTCGCAACGGCGTTACCCGATGGCGACTTCGCAAACGGCAGGGGCTCGTCCACGAACTGCGAATAGAGCTGGCCGCGCACTTCGCGGGTATCCGTCCAGTAAGCGAACCACGTCGGCTTCAGTAACGGGTTCGAGCTGTCGAGCCCGGCGTTGGATTCGTAAATCGGCCCGCCATCAGGCGCCGTGGCACCGCTGCGCGCGCGGATTTTTTTCGATGCGAGGCCGATGTAGTCGCCCATGAAGCTCGCGGTGTTGCCCTTGTACTGCTTGATGTTGAAGGGCAGCTGCTCGACTTCGAAAACCTCGTCGAGCGCACCCGGCAGCGACAGGCGCGCCAGCTGGAAGCGCGTCACGCGGACCGGTTCCGGGTCTTCGAAGTCGATGCCCTGGGCGGTGTTCGACCGGATCCGGAAGCGCCGCGTGAAGATGTCCGCCGTGCGCCGGAACTGCAACACCCCGGGCGATTCCGAATCGCCGCTCGGCAGGTAGAAGTCGGCAAGGAACGGGAACCGTTCGAACTGGTCGGCCGCCGCGCTGTTGCCGGTCGATTCGAGGTAACCGAGGTTGCGCTGACTGTCCCGGATCGAGTCGTACCAGATCGCCTGGCAGGCACCCAGTGCGCAGTCGACGGCGGGCATCAGCTGGAAGCTGTGGCCGTCACGCGGCCCGTCGCTCGAGTCCCGCGGGGCCAGCGGCACGAGCGGGCTCCAGTTCTTGGCGCTCGAACCGGCCGTGGTCAGGTAAACGCGCGAACCGGCCGGGTAGTCGAAGGGCTGCGTCAGGCAGCCGCCGTCCGGCGCGCGGTTGCGTTCCGCGAGCGCGATGACGAAGTTGTCGCCGTCCGCGCTGATGTCGACGAAGTTGTTCGTACGCGAGGCGACGACATCGAGCCCCACGGGGTTGCCGTCGACGCTCGCCGGTATGGACAGCGTCGGCTGGTCGAAGGGGCAGAGGTTGTCGACGACCGCAAACGGCTTGGCGATGGTCCGGCCGCCGCTGGTCGAGACCGCGGCGAACACGGCATCCGTCTGGTCGCCGCTGTCGTCGCCGAACTGGCGATAGGCGTACACGACCGTGTCGCGGATGGCGGCGACCGCAACACCGGTATCGAGACCGGTCGAGTTGGCGACCTGCTTCGGCGGGCTCCAGTTCGCGCCGTAGTCATCGGAGTAGGTCGAGAAGATACGGACGTTCTGCGAACTCGAGTTGATGGACGCGTAGACGACGATGAGCCTGCCTTTCGGCCATTTGCGCTGGATCGTCTCGGTGTCGCCGTCGCCTTTCTCGACCTCGATGCTGAGGCTGACCGTGCCGGGATTCTGTTCGTCGACGATGAAGATGGCGTCGATCTTGTCGAGGAAGTTGTCACCCGTGCCGAGCTGCACGGTGCGCGGACCCTGCTCCGAGTAATGCCTGAAGCCGGTCTCCACGTTGAGTTCGGGGAGCAGCTGCATGTAGACGCCACCGCCGGTGCCGCCGCCCTCGGCGCGGTTCGAGGCGATGAAGAAGCCGCCGCAGCCGCCGGGCCAGCAGACCATGATCGGGTCCGCACCGAAACCGAGCCCGAGCGAACTCACGGGGTCGGCAAGGCTGCCCGTTGTGAACCGGGACTGCCAGGTGCGGGCGTTGTCCTGGGTCTCCAGGATCTTGGGCCAGCCGTCACCAATGGCGTCGTCGGCGCCGTTGTAGCCGTTGACCAGGCAGATGATGTTGCCGTCGAGCAGCGGATTGCGGTCGCAATGCGGCTCGTTGTCCTGGTAATGGGGAATGCCCCGGTAGAAACCGTCGGGGAACGGGCCAACCGCGTTGGTGTTCTTGCCAACGACGCTTTGTGCAAATGCAGGTACAGCAGCGAACACAGCCATGGCGGCTGTCGCCCAGATCATCCTGGCGAACATGAGCTCCCTCCAACTTGGAACTGCTACGACCCGGGTGCGGCATATCCCGGGTTCTTTATAGTTTATGGTGCGAGTTGTCCCGGCCATTATAGGCCACCCTGCGGCGAAAGATAGCTGGATATGTAAAGAAACCTCGAAAAATCAGCGGGTAACTGCAGGTACAGTGCAGTGACAGTGGACGCCGCCGTCCTGCTATCCTTGGCGTCCGATCATCCATTAACAGGGACTACCCCATGACCACACGCAGGGAATTCCTGGGCGCCGGCGCGGCGCTCCTCGGGGCCTCGGCGGCCGGCGCACAACTGGCGATCGAGCCGGCCAGCGAGAAGCTCGACCTGCTGTTCCTCGGCGGCACCGGGTTTCTCGGCCCGCACCAGGTCAACTACGCGCTGGACCGCGGCCACACCGTCACCGTGTTCAATCGCGGCAACAAGTCCGGCCTGTTCGGCGGCAAGGTCGAGGAACTCTCGGGTGACCGCGATACGCAAGTGGGCGACGGCCTGCGGGCGCTGGAAGGCAAGCGGACATGGGATGTCGTCATCGACAACTCGGGTTACGTGCCGCGGCACGTGCGCGACTCGGCCGAGCTCCTCGAGGGGCGTTGCGGCCGCTACATCTACACCTCGACGGTTGCCGTCTACGACTTCGAGAAGCAGCACCACGTAGACAATACGGGCCCGATGCATCCCGCGCCGGAACCCGCGACCGAGGAAATTACCGGCGAGACCTACGGCCCCCTGAAGGCGGAGTGCGACCGTATCGTGCAGGCGATTTACGGCGATTCCTGCACGGTAGTGCGCCCGACCTACGTCGTGGGTCCCGGCGATCACACCGACCGCTTCACCTACTGGGTCGAGCGTTTCCAGCGCGGCGGCGACGTCGCCTGTCCGCCGGATCCCGAATTCGCCGTCGACTGGATCGACGTTCGCGATCTGTGCCACTGGCTGGTGCGTCTCGCCGAGAACGACACGCCGGGCGTTTATAACGCGACGGCGCCGGGGCAGGTCGTCAGCCGCGAGAATTTCATGTGGGCGCTGCGGCTGTGCGCGCCACAGAAATCGACATTGCATTGGCCGACGAGGGAACAAGTGGAGGAACTCGGCTTCCAGACGCCCATGTTCTACAACCCGCCGTACTCGATCCACGCGGATTCGAGCGCCGCACAAAAAGCCGGCCTGACGTTCCGCTCGCTGGCCGAGACCGTTCGCGACACCCACGAATGGTGGCTGTCGCAAAGCGAAGAGCGGCGCGCGAACCCCCGGCGCTGGCCGAGCGCGGAGGAGGAAGCGGCGCTCATCGCGCGGCTCGACGCCTAGGGAGACTCTGCACAAGTATCGTCGCACACGACTGACGGGTATCGGGCGAGGCGAGGCACGAGGAGCGACGTGTACGTTATGTACACCAGCGACGAGCAACGAAGCCTCGGCCGATACCCGTCAGTCCCAACGTCGGTTATTGATAATGAAGGGTTGCCGTCCGATCGCCTGCCGCTTCGTTGCAGCCCTTGCCCGTATCGACATACGGCCTGCGGTCCGCGCCTCGCGGCAGGCGATCCGACGGCAACGTGTGCGACGATACTTGCGCAGAGTCTCCCTAGTCGGGATCCGGCGCCGCCAGCACCGCGACGCGCAGCAGGTCGGCGAGCTCCCGCTGCTGGTCCGCATCGAGCGCCTTGAGGCTGCGGCGTGCGGATTCCAGGCGTAGCTGGATCGCCTTGTCGATCAGTTTGCGGCCCTTGGCGGTCAGCGAGACGTTGACGCCGCGCCGGTCGTTGCGGTCCGGCCTGCGCCGCACCAGCCCGCGCGCTTCCAGCCGGTCGATACGGTTGGTCATCGCGCCGCTCGAGAGATCCGTCTCACGCGCCAGCCGCGTCGCGGGCAGCACGTAAGGTTTGCCCTGCCGCCGCAAGGCGGACAGCACGTCGTACTCCCAGAGCTCCAGGTCGAGACGCTCCAGCGCCCGCGTCGCCTGGCGCGAAAACGCGCGGTACAGCGTCATCACGCGGATGACCACGCCGAGGCTCGCGGTGTCCAGGTCGGGCCTCTCCTCCGACCACTGGTCCAGAATCTCGTCGATCGGGTCTTTTTGCATTGCACCATCCGGATATGAATTTTGATATCAAGATACTTGACATCAAATAAGAATTACAGATACTGAAACCACGAATGTCCAGTCGGGTAATCGACTGCCATGACCATACCCAAATCAGCAGCCGCCCGCTCATCAGCTTCCTTTCCAACCCACCGGCCGGGCCCTGCCTGCGGCGAGACCGCCGCTGGCCGATCGGCCGGAGTTTCCACGCACGACCCCTTGTTAGGAGGATTTTCCCATGCGTCCGTTACTCGATGACCTCGACGAGTTCGACTTCGATGACTACCCTGCTGTCGCTCGCCTGATGCGCGAACAAGGCCTGGCGGATTCAATGTTTTCGTCCCGCAAGTCCGCTGGTCCGAAGCACAAGCGACAACTCGACGACGACGACGATTTCGATGATCTCGACGACGAGTACGAAGATTACGACGACGATTTCGAGGACTACGACGACGACTACGATCGCGACTACGATTCGTAAGCCGCAATGGGCTGTGGCAACTGAATAATGCGGGGGGCGCCGCGTCCTGCGGCGCCCCGCTTGTCTATCCCCTGCCGCGCGTGCGGGTCTTGCCGTGGCGCGCGTTCTTTTCGATGAACTCGATGATCATGCCGGCGACGTCCTTCCTGGTCGCGGCCTCGATGCCTTCGAGGCCCGGGCTGGAGTTCACCTCCATCACCACGGGACCGTGATTCGATCGCAGCAGGTCCACGCCGGCGACGTTGAGCCCCATCGCCTTGGCGGAGCGAACCGCCGTCGACCGCTCTTCAGGCGTGATCTTGACGAGCTTGGCCGTGCCGCCACGATGCAGGTTGGAGCGGAACTCGCCCTCCTTGCCCTTGCGCATCATCGACGCCACCACCTTGTCGCCGATGACGAAACAGCGCACGTCCGAACCGCCCGCTTCCTTGATGTACTCCTGCACGATGAAGTTCGCCTTCAGCCCGCGGAACGCCTCGATGACGCTCTCGGCCGCCTGCTTGGTCTCCGCGAGCACGACACCGACGCCCTGCGTTCCCTCGAGCAGCTTGATGACAACGGGCGCGCCGCCGACCAGCGCCAGCAGGTCGTCGGTGTCCCCCGGCGCGTTCGCGAAGCCCGTCACCGGCAGGCCGATGCCCTTGCGCGAGAGGAGCTGCGAAGCGCGCAGCTTGTCGCGCGATCGCGTGATCGCCACCGACTCGTTGACCGAGTACACGCCCATCATTTCGAATTGCCGGACGACGGCGGTTCCATAGAAGGAAACCGATGCGCCGATACGCGGGATGATGGCGTCGAGGCCCTTGATCGGTTCGCCGTTGTAGTGGATCTGCGGGCTGTGGCTCACGATGTTCATGTAACAACGCTTGTGATTGATCACCCGCACGTTGTGTCCGCGTTCCTCGCCCGCCTCCACGAGGCGGCGCGTGGAGTACAGGTTGCGGTTCGTCGAGAGAATTCCCAGGTTCATTGCCGTTTCCGATAAATTGCGGTAGATCAGGCGCCGTGCACAGCGGCGAATTCCTCCACCCTGTTCTCGGCACGTGACACGCTCTTGAAAGCTGCGACATGGAACAGCGCGTCGCCTTCGTGTGCCAGCGGAAGCTTGCTGTGGCCGATTACGATGCCATCGAACGGTGCCGTGACCGGCGTTTCCTCGTCACCGACCGGGTCGCCCATGATCGCGAGCACCTGGCCCTCCGTTACGCGGGAGCCCAGCTCGACCTTCGGAATCACGATGCCGCTTTCCGGCGCCCGCACCCAGCTGGTCGAGTCCGCCACGACGGGCGCAGCCGTCCCGGACTTCTTGCTCAACGGTAACATGCCGATGTGCCGCATTGCATTCAACGTCCCGCGCAGCCCGGCGCGGATGGACAATTCGTCGAAGCGCAGCGCCTCGCCGGCCTCGTAGATCAGCATGGGCATGCCCTTGTCCGCGGCGCACTGGCGCAGGGAACCGTCGCGGGCGTTCGAATCTATAATGACGGGCGCACCGAACGCCTTCGCCAGCTGCAGCGTCGCCGGGTCGTCCAGGTTGCCGCGGACCTGCGGCAGGTTGCAGCGGTTGATGGCCCCGGTGTGCAGGTCGATCCCGAAATCCGACTTGTCCACGATTTCGTGCATGAAGGTGTACGCCATGCGCGACGCGACGGAGCCCTTCCTGCTGCCGGGAAACGAGCGATTGAGGTCGCGCCGGTCCGGCAGGTATCGTGACTGGTCCAGGAATCCATGCACGTTGACGATAGGCACCGCTAGCAGCGTGCCGCGCATCGACTCCAGCACCTTGCGTTTCAACAGGCGGCGGATGACCTCGACGCCATTGAGTTCGTCGCCATGGATAGCCGCCGAGACGAACAGGGTCGGTCCGTGACGGCGCCCGCAGACCACGTGCACCGGCATCGCCAGCGACGTGCCCGTGTAGAGGTCGGCGACCGGCAGCCGCACGGTCGTCCGCTCTCCCGGCTTGACGAGCGCGGTACCGACCTTGATCGGGGCATTCTTCGCCAAGGCGCTAGTTCTCTTCCGGTTTCTTGCCGACGAGATACGAGCGGGCCGGGTCCACGACGGCCCGCTTGCGGATCGCGGTGCGGCCGAGCAGCATACGGAACAGCATGTCGTCGCGCGCCGTCAGCGTGATTTCTATCGGCCAGGTATCGCCGCCGATGGTCACGGGCGTCTCGATGACCCAGCGCTTCTCCGCATGTCCGCCGGAGTCGCGCACGACGCGTTCGTCGATGACGTCCGCCCGGCACACGACGACCGTGTCGTTGTCCTTCTGGCGGGGATGCATCTTGAATTCGACCTTGCGCCTGCCGTCGGCATCGAACTGCCGCACCTCGAAGGCATGCAGCGCGGAGGTTCGCGCACCCGTATCGACCTTCGCCTTGATGGACGCCAGGCCGAGCTCGGGCAGATCGACCCACTCACGCCAGCCGAGCGTCAGCCGTGCTGCTTTCCGGTGTTTGTCGGCCACGGTCGTGTCGCGCCCTCGAACGCTCAAAGCGCTTTGAGCTTGCGCTGGGCCGAGAACTCGCGACGCGCGATCGCCGCACGCTCCAACGGCGTCGCCGCCGGATCGTAGATCTCGTCGATGCGGCTGATGCGCGTGCTCAGGCCGGTGCGGTTCGCGATCTGGATGTTGAGCCCCGGCCGGGCATTCATTTCGAGCATCAGCGGGCCGCGGTCGGCGTCGATTACCATGTCGACGCCGAGGTAACCGAGACCG
>DATIUU010000096.1:0-4929 GCA_035466635.1 Woeseiaceae bacterium | reverse complement strand
GGGTGCGATCCTGTACCCGGCACTGCAGCAGGACGGCTACCCGGACAAGTTCAACCTGGGCCTCGTAACGTCGTCCGGCAGCCTCGGCTTGCTGTTCGCGCCATCGCTGCCGCTGATCCTGTACGGCGTGATCGCCGAGGTCTCGATCGACTACCTGTTCCTCGCGGGTATCCTGCCGGGCCTACTGATGCTGGTGATGCTGTCGGGCTGGAGCCTGTTCGTGAGCCGCAGCAGCCCGAAGGTGCTGCAGAAGTTCTCGCTGCGCGAGTTCGGTCGCGCCGTGCGGGAAACGGCCTGGGAAATACCGTTGCCCGTGGTCGTGCTGGGCGGCATCTATTCGGGGTTCCTGGCCGTGTCCGAGGCGGCGGCCATCACGGCGCTGTATGTGTTCGTGGTCGAGGTCCTGATTCACCGGGAAATCCGCTGGTCGGATTTGCCGCGAATCATCCGCGAGTCCATGGTGCTGGTCGGCGGCATCCTCGCCATACTCGGCGTCTCGCTCGCCTCGACCAACTACATGATCAGTGCGGGAGTGCCGCAGGACCTGCTCGCCGCGGTTTCGGGGCTGGTGTCGAGCCCGACGACGTTCCTGTTGTTGCTGCTCGTGTTCCTGCTGATACTCGGCGCGCTCGTCGACATTTTTTCGGCGATCGTGCTGGTCGTGCCGCTCATCCTGCCGATCGCCGCGGCCTACAATATCGATCCGGTACACCTCGGCATCGTGTTCCTCGCCGCCATGCAACTCGGCTACATGACACCGCCGGTCGGGCTGAACCTGTTCATCGCCAGCTATCGCTTCGACAAGCCCATCATGCACGTCTACTCGGCAACGTTCCCGTTCCTCGTCATACTCATGTTGTCGGTGCTGGTCATCACGTTCTGGCCGGCCCTGTCGCTGCTGCTGGTGCCCGGGTAACGGCGCTGGCCGCTCGATCGGTCACCGCGTAAACTGCCGCGTGATGCGGCGATCGCTTGAATCCCGCCAGGAGAATCTGGTTCGATGAAGAAAAATCTGTTTGCCAGGGTGCTGTCCGGAATCTGGAGCGGCGTCGACGGGTTTCGCAAGATATTGCACCTGTTGCTGCTGCTATTCCTGTTCGCGATTTTCGTGGGTGCATTGTCGGGGACGATGCCGCAGCTGCCGGATCGTGCCGCGCTGTTCATCCAGCCCGTCGGCGCAATCGTCGAGGAGATGGAAGGCGACCCGTTCGATCGCGCGATCGCGGAGCTGCTCGACGAGGCGCAGCCGCAGACCGTATTGCAGGACATCGTCGATGCGCTGGAATACGCGAGCGACGACGATCGCATCGAGGCAGTCCATATCGAACTCAGTGCGATTGGACCGGCCGGCCTGCCCAAGCTGCAGCGAATCGTCCGTGCCATCGAGAGTTTCAGGGAATCGGGCAAGCCCGTGATCGCGAGCGCGGACTTCATGACGCAGCAGGCCTATTTCATCGCGGCGCACGCCGACGAGGTCTACCTGAACCCCGAGGGTGGCATCCTGTTGCAGGGCTACGGGCGCTTCCGGACCTATTTTGCCGACGCCATCGAGAAGCTCAAACTCGACTGGAACATCTTCAAGGTCGGCACGTTCAAGTCGGCGGTCGAGCCCTTCGAGCGCATGGACATGTCGGATGCGGATCGCGAGGCGACGGTCAACCTGATCGACCAGCTGTGGGGAACCTACCTGGAGGAAGTTGCCGCGGCCAGGGAGATCGACGTCGCGGACCTCGAGAAGTACTCGGATGCGTTCGTCGACGCAGTGGCCGCCGCGGATGGCGACCTGGCATTTGCTGCGCAGCAGGGCGGACTGGTTGACGAATTGCTGACGCGCACCGAGTTGCGGGAACACCTCCTTGGCTATGTCGGCACCATGGACGACTCGGACGTGGACTACAGCGCCATTGACATGGGTGAGTATCTCGCCCACGTGGACCTGCTCAACGGCGAGACGGTCGCAAAACAGAATGTCGGGATCATCATCGCCTCCGGGACCATCCAGGGCGGCGCGCAACCGCCGGGCACCATCGGCGCGGACTCGACGGCCGAGTTGCTGCGGCGTGCGCGTGACGACGAGTCGGTAAAAGCGGTCGTCCTGCGTGTCGACAGTCCCGGGGGCAGCGCTTTCGCGTCCGACGTGATCGCGAGCGAGATCGCGGCGCTGCAGGATGCCGGCAAGCCGGTCGTCGCGTCGATGAGCAGCGTTGCGGCATCGGGCGGCTACTGGATATCGGTGGGCGCGGACCGCGTGTTCGCCAGCCCCACCACCATTACCGGCTCGATCGGCATCTTCGGCATGTTCCCCACCTACCAGCGCGCCGCCGCGTACCTCGGTCTCGCGAACGACGGTGTCGGGTCGACGCCGTTGGCGGGCCAGCTGCGGCCGGATCGCGCGATGACGGATGAGACCAGGCGGCTCTTCCAGCTCGTGATCGAGGAAGGTTACGACGACTTCATCGGCCGCGTTGCGACCTACCGCGGCATGGAGAAGAGCGAGGTGGATGCCGTGGGGCAGGGCCGTGTCTGGACCGGGGCCGACGCACTGGCGCACGGGCTCGTGGACGAACTGGGCGGCCTCGAGGAAGCCATTGCATTTGCCGCCGAGCTGGTCGACCTGCCGGAAGAGGACTATGGCCGCAAGTGGATCAGGACGCAGTTGTCGCCCACGGAGCAGATGATCGTCGACATGCTCGGTTCGGCCAAGCGCTTCGGCCTGCAGCTGGATTTCCTGCAGGAGCGGCCCGGTTCACTGCAGAAGATCGCCGCCAGACTCGAGGAGGCCCTGGCGCCGCTGACCCGGTTCGACGACCCGAAGGGTGTTTACGCGCACTGCCTGTGCACGTTCGACTAGGGCGCGGCTGGCCGCCTGCCGCACCCGGGCTGCTAGTTCCAGTGCAGGATGACCTTGCCTGATTGCCCGGACGCCATCAGCTCGAAAGCCGGCTGGAATTCGTCGATGCCGAAGTGGTGCGTGATGACGGGCTCGATGTTGAGACCGCTCTGCAGCATGCTGGACATCTTGTACCAGGTCTCGAACATCTCGCGACCGTAGATACCTTTCAGGGTCAGGCCCTTGAAGATGACCTGGTTCCAGTCGATCGCGGTCTCGTCGGGCGGTATGCCCAGCAGGGCGACTTTGCCGCCGTGGTGCATGGTGCGGAGCAGGTCGCGAAACGCGGTCGGGTTGCCGGACATCTCCATGCCGACGTCGAACCCCTCCTCCATGCCGAGGGCGCGCATCGTGTCGTCGATGGAGTCGCGCGTGACGTTGAGCGCCACGGAAGCCCCCATCTTGCGTGCCAGCTCAAGACGGTATTCGTTCACGTCCGTGATCACGACGTGCCGCGCACCGGCGTAGCGAGCGATCGCCACGGCCATGATGCCGATCGGGCCGGCGCCCGTGATAAGCACGTCTTCGCCGACGAGGTCGAAGGACAACGCGGTATGCGTCGCGTTGCCGAGCGGGTCCAGGATAGCGGCCATGTCGTCCGTGATGGCATCCGGCAACTTGAACACGTTGAAGGCCGGTACGGCGATGTACTCCGCGAAGGCACCGGGCCGGTTCACGCCGACGCCCTTCGTATTCATGCAGAGATGGCGGCGCCCGGCGCGGCAGTTGCGGCACACGCCGCAGGTAATGTGGCCTTCCGCGGAGACGCGGTCGCCCGGCTCGAAGCCCCTGACCTCGATACCGCATTCGACGATCGTGCCGCAGAATTCGTGGCCGACGGCCAGCGGCACGGGGATCGTGTGTTGCGCCCAGTCGTCCCACTGGTAGATGTGGATGTCGGTGCCGCAGATCGCGCTGCGGTTGACGCGAATGAGGACATCGTTGTGTCCCACCTCCGGCTTCGGGATGTCCTGCATCCAGATGCCGCGCTCGCGCTTCGCCTTGACCAGTGCTTTCATCAGTTGATTACTCCGAGTTCCCTGCCAACGTCCGTGAACGCTTCGATCGCCTGGTCGAGATGCTCGCGGGTGAGGCCGGCCGACATCTGGGTCCGGATACGCGCCTGCCCCCGGGGCACGACCGGGAATGAAAAGCCGATCACGTAGATCCCGCGTTGCAGCAGGCGCTCGGCCATCTCGGTGGCGAGCTTCGCATCGCCGAGCATGACCGGGATGATGGGATGCTTGCCCGGCTTCAGGTCGAAGCCGCGTTCTTCCATCTTGCCGCGGAAATAGCGCGCGTTCTCGTGCAGCCGTTCGGCCAGGGAGTTGTCGCGCTCCAGCAGGTCGAGGACCGCGAGCGACGACGCCGCGATCACCGGGGCGACGGAATTCGAGAACAGGTAGGGACGCGAGCGCTGCCGCAGCCAGCCGACGATCTCCCTGCGCCCGGAAGTGAAGCCGCCCGAGGCGCCGCCGAGCGCCTTGCCGAGCGTGCCGGTGATGATATCGATACGCCCCGTCACGCCGTGGTATTCGTGGCTGCCGCGCCCGGTCTTGCCGAGGAAACCCGTAGCATGGCAGTCGTCGATCATCGTCAGCGCGTCGAATTCCTCCGCCAGCGCACAGATCTCCGGGAGGTTGGCGATCGTGCCATCCATGGAGAAGACGCCGTCGGTGACGATCAGCCGTGCATTGGCGCCCGCCGCATCCTGTAGCTGGGTGCGGAGGTCCTGCATGTCGTTGTGGGCGTAGCGGAACCGCTGCGCCCTGCAGAGGCGAATGCCGTCGATGATGCTGGCGTGATTCAGGGTGTCGCTGATCACCGCGTCCTCGGGCGCCAGGATGGTCTCGAACAGGCCGCCGTTGGCGTCGAAACAGGAGGGGTAGAGGATCGTATCCTCGGTGCCGAGGAAGGCGCTGATGCGCGCCTCGAGTTCCTTGTGAATGGTCTGGGTGCCGCAGATGAAGCGCACGGACGCCATCCCGTAACCGAAGTCATCGAGCGCCTTGTGCGCTGCAGCGATGACCTCCGGATGG
>DATIUU010000095.1:0-4009 GCA_035466635.1 Woeseiaceae bacterium | reverse complement strand
GCGTGACCCGCGTTGCCGTGAATGCATTCACATCCTTAGCTTGCGGGCCGTGCAGGTCGAGCGCCGAAACCAGCGGTCTGCCAACGTAGAAGCAATTGCTGTGCCAGTTTCGCGGCCACGCCGCAGAAGGCCAGGAATAGCCATTAAAAACAGCTTGTTACGAGCGACTCGTAGGTGGTTACCGAGACCCGACTATGTCAAACCCTTGTCGGCGCTTTCGCACAGTGTTTTGCCCCGCCGCCCGTAACTCGTTGATTGCACTCGACCGGGCCGATGTCGCGGAAGGGAGACAGGCGTGGCGGACCTGCACGCTGCGGCGCTGCCCGGCGAGTGTGTTGCATGCACGATACGCTGTGGCGCCGGCGAGCCGGCCTGCGCGCAAGATCCGGGCGCCGTTGCCGAATGCCGCGCGAATAATGGGCCCCAGGTCGAGAAGTGGACGAGATGAGCCTCGAGTTCGCCACGATCGCGATATTTGACATTGCGTACTGTCTCTCATTTTCCACATTACATCGGCCTCCGGGCGTCTTCTATACTGCCGCGGAATTCAGCCTGCGGAGCGCTTTGAGAAGGACTTCGGCCGACCGCAAGCAATGGCTGGAAACGATGCGGCGTGGGCTGCCGTACGCGATGACCTTGCAACGGTTTGTGATGGCGTTAACGGTAAGCGGCCGAATTGGCAGTCAACATAACCCATCATTCGAATGGTGGGTGAATGCGCACATTCGAGGACGAGGCTATGAGCAGGAAATCGCGACAGATCAAGGATGCATGCGAGCGACCGGCGTGGAAGCTGGCCGCATTGATTTCCGTGTGTGCCGCATTCGCGGCATGTGATGGCGCCAACCAGGGCGTGCAGATCGGCACGGGCCAGAACCCCGACCCGGTCGTTATCGACTTTCCGATCGCCTATGTGAAGCAGCCGATTCCCGTCGACGACAACGGCGCATTCGAGCAGCAGGACCTGCGCGAGCAGATCACGTTCCAGGTCGGTGGCAACCTGTATTTTCGCGACCGGGCCTCGCCGAGCGCGCTGGAAGTGAACATCACCGAGCCCATCATCGGCGACCAGGGTGACGTCCGCGACGTCGAGATTGCCTTCGACGGCAGCAAGCTGCTGTTTTCCATGCGCGGACCCGCCGACCCGAATCTCGACCTCGACGACGAGGACCAACCCACCTGGAATCTTTGGGAATACACGTTCGAGACCGCGGAATTGCGCCGCGTGATCACGACGGACCTGACCGCGGAAAACGGCCACGACATCATGCCGAAGTACCTGCCGGACGGCCGCATCATTTTCGCCTCGACCCGCCAGACGCGGTCGCAGGCGATCCTGCTGGACGAGGGCAAGGGTGCATTCCCGCACGTCGACGAGGACCGCAACGAATTCGCGTTCAACCTGCACGTCATCAATTCCGACGGATCCGGTCTCGAGCAGGTGACGTTCAACCAGAGTCACGACCTCGACCCGGCGGTACTCGCCGACGGCCGCGTCGTCTTCAGCCGCTGGGACGGCGCGCGTGCGAACGACGGTGTGGATCTCTACGTCATGCATCCGGACGGCTCGAACCTGCAGTTGCTGTACGGCAAGCAGAGCCACAACACCGGCCCCGATGGCGACACCATCCAGTTCACGCAGCCGCGGCAGCTCGAGGACGGCCGCATCATGGCGCTGATTCGACCCTTCACGGACTCGGAGGGCGGCGGCGAACTGATCACCATCGACACGGCGCAGTACGTCGAGAACACGCAGCCGACGGCGCCGAACATCGGCGTGCTCACCGGGCCGGCGCAGGAAGACGCGACAATCAACGAGGTCCTGACGCAGGCAGGTCCCTCGCCGGGCGGCCGTTACGGTTCGGCTTATCCGATCCAGGACGGCACCGGGCGCCTGCTCGTCAGCTGGAGCCAGTGCCGCCTGATCGAGGTAACCGAGGACTTCGGCAATCCGCTGGTTCCGCCGCGCATCGTGCCCTGCACCGACGACCGCCTCGCCGCGGTGGTCGGCTTCGATCCGGCCGATCCCGTGGCACCGGCGCTCGGCAGCTTCATCGTCGCGCCGCCGCTCTACGGCATCTGGATGTACGACCCGCGCGACAACACGCAGCTTCCGGTGGTGCCCGGCGAGGAAGGCATCATGGTCAGCGAGGTCGTTGCCGCGGATCCGCGGGTGAGCCCGCCGACGATCCTCGACGGCCTCAGCAACTTCCTGCTCGACCCGACGCTTGCCGAGAACGGCGAAGCCGTCCTCAATATCCGCAGCGTCTACGACTTCGACGGCCAGGCGGTGGCCGACATCAACGCCCTGGCCGATCCTGCGCAGACGCTGGCGGCCGACCGGCCGGCGCGTTTCCTGCGCATCGTCAAGGCGGTGTCGCAGCCCGATGACGACCTGCTGGACATCGACAACACGGCGTTCGGCGTCAGCCGGGCGAACGGCATGCGCGAGATCGTCGGCTACGCGATGATCGAGCCCGACGGCTCGGTCATGGCCCGGGTTCCCGCCAACACCGCGCTGCAGGTCAGCGTGCTGGACGCGGACGGCAAGCGCATCACGTCGCGGCATCGCAACTGGATTGCCCTGGTCCCCGGCCAGGAACTGCAGTGCAATGGCTGCCACGTGCAGAACAGCGGGCTGTCGCACGGCCGCAATGACGCATTCGACTCGGCATGGGCAGGCGCGCAGACCGCCGGCGTGGAATTTCCGAATACCGACCCGATGTGGTTCGTCGGCGATATCGGCGAGACGATGGCCGAGGTACGCGCGCGCGTCACCTGCACCAACGACGGCTGTTCGTCGCTGGAGCCGTCGATGAATATCGTGTATCGCGACGTTTGGTCGGCCGACCCCGCGATCGCGGCGCAAAATGCCGATATCGACATGCTGTACACGGACCTGACCACGCCGCTGCCGACGAGCATCGGCTGTGCGCAGGCCTGGTCGCCGAACTGCCGGTCCGTGATCAACTACGAGAGCGTGATCCATCCCCTGTGGAGCCAGCCGCGCCTCGTCTTCGACGACACGGGCAACCCGGTGCTCGACCCGGTGACCGGCTTGCAGCAGAACAACAACTGCCTCAATTGCCACACGCCGGTCGATGCCGCGGGAGTGGTGCGTGTGCCGGCCGGGCAGCTCGAACTGCAGGATGGCCTGTCGCCCGACGAGCCCGACCACTTCCATGCCTATCGCGAGCTGTTAGTTACTGATAATCTTCAGGAAGTGGTGAACGGCGCGCTCGTCGACGCGCAGCAGCAAGTGGGCGTCGATATCGATGGCAACCCCATTTTCGATGTCATTCCGATCGCGTCGCCGGCCACTATCGCTGGGGCAGCGGCGTCTGACGATTTCTTCGACCGGTTCGAAGACCCCAATGATTTGCACTACAACACCTTGTCCGTAGCGGAGAGACGCTTGATTGCGGAATGGTTAGATGTCGGAGCCCAGTACTACAACAACCCATTCGACGCCCCGGCCAACTAACTTATTTCGGGTCGCGAGCCTGGCGTTGTGTGCGCTGCTGGCCATCACCCCCGGACAAGCAGAGGCCGCCAGGGAGCATCGCAGAGTGGCGGTCGCCGACCCGTACCTGGAAATGCATACGGGTCCGGGTCGCGGCTATCCCATATTCCACGTCGTGGATCGCGGCGAGTCGGTTGAAATCATCAAGCAACGCACGGACTGGTTCCTGGTGCGCGACGCCGATGGCGACGAGGGCTGGGTCGACCAGCGGCAGATGGAGCTCACACTCAACCCCGACGGCTCGGAAGTCGATTTCGATCGCGCGAGCCTCGAGGACTTCACCAACGCCCGCTGGGAAATAGGCGCCCTGGCGGGCGATTTCGGCGGTGCGAACATCGTTTCCCTGTACGGCGGGTACTCGCTCAACCCGCACGTCTCCGTAGAGGTATGGGGTTCACAGATTCTGGGTAATTTTTCGAACGGCTGGACCGCCAGTGTTAACGTCGTTCACGAAACCTGGCCTGACTGGCGCATATCGCCGTTCTT
>DATIUU010000094.1:0-2406 GCA_035466635.1 Woeseiaceae bacterium | reverse complement strand
GCGGACGCCGGGCATGGACCTGCAGCGCGCCTGCGGCACGAGTATCGAGGCGACGATCCTGATCGCCAACAAGATCGCGCTCGGCCAGATCGACTGCGGCATCGCCGGCGGCACCGATACCGTCAGCGACGCGCCCATCGTGTTCCGCGACGAGTTCCGCCACATTCTCCTCGACGTCCACGCCGCGCGCTCCGCGGTACAGCGCATCATGCCATGGTTCCGGCTGCGCCCGAGACACTTCGCACCGCAGTTCCCCGGCGTCATCGAGCCGCGCACCGGCCTGTCAATGGGCGAGAGCATGGAGCTCACGGCAAAGCAGTGGGACGTGCAGCGCGAGCACCAGGACCAGCTGGCGCTCGCGAGCCACGTGAAGGCCGCTGCCGCCTACGACTCCGGCTGGTACGACGACCTCGTCGTGCCCTTCATGGACGCGGAGGAAGACAACAACATCCGCCGCGACACCACCTTCGAGAAGCTGCAGAAGCTGAACCCGGTTTTCGACAAGTCCGCCGAAGGCACCCTGACCGCGGGCAACAGCACCCCGCTCACGGACGGCGCTGCCGCGGTGCTGCTCGCGAACGAAGACTGGGCGCGCAAGAAGAACCTGCCGATCATGGCATACCTCACGTTCGCGAAAGTATCGGCCGTCAATTTCATCAACGAAGAAGGCTTGCTGATGGCACCCGCCTACGCGGTCTCGGACATGCTGAAGCAGGCCGATCTCAGGCTGCAGGACTTCGATTTCTACGAGATACACGAAGCCTTCGCGGCGCAGGTCATCGCCACGCTGAAGGCCTGGCAGTCCGAGAAGTTCTGCCGGGGAAAGCTGGGCCGCAACGAGGCCATGGGTCCGATCGATCTCGCGAAACTGAACGTCAAGGGCGGCAGCGTCGCGATCGGTCATCCCTTCGGCGCCACCGGCGCACGCGTCGTCGCGACGATGGCGAAGCTGCTCAGTGAGAAGGGTTCGGGGCGCGGACTCATTTCCGTCTGTGCGGCGGGAGGCATGGGCGTCACGGCGATCATGGAAGCCGCCTGATCCGACGACCGGCAGGCACTGCTTGATATGGGCGACTTCAGCGCCTTGCTGGCCACGCTCAACTACTATATCTGGCACGAGTACGTGCTGTACGCGATCGTGGGCACCGGCGTCCTGTTCACGATCTGGAGCGGTTTCAGCCAGTTCCGCGCACTGACGCACGGCCCCGCCGTCGTCCGCGGCGTCTACGACGACCCGGACGATCCGGGCGCCATCAACCATTTCCAGGCGTTGTCGGCGGCGCTGTCCGCGACCGTCGGCCTCGGCAACATCGGCGGCGTCGCGCTGGCGATCGCCCTCGGCGGTCCCGGCGCCATGTTCTGGATGTGGGTCATCGGGTTCCTCGGCATGTCGATCAAGCTCACCGAGGTCACCATGGCAATGCTCTACCGCAATACCGACGACCCGGAGAACCCGCACGGCGGCCCGATGTGGGTCGCGGCAAAGGCCCTCGAGCGCAAGAACATGGGCGGTCTCGGCCGGGCGATCGGCGTCGTGTTCTGCGTGATGCTGCTGGTGTCGACGACGACCGGCGGCAACATGTTCCAGGCCTGGAACGTGGGCGAACTCACCGAGGAGTACTTCGGCGTGCCGAGCTGGATCTGCGGCATCGTGCTCGCGATCGCGGTCGGTGCCGTGATCATCGGCGGCATCAAGCGCATCGGCAAGGTGACGGCAACCCTGGTGCCGTTCATGTGCGCGCTGTACCTGCTGGCGGGTGGCTGGGTGCTGTCCATGCACATCACCGAGATCCCGGCGATGCTGATGCTGATCGTGAAATCCGCCTTCGTGCCCACGGACGCCTCCGGTGCGTTCATCGGCGGCACGGCCGGCGCGGCCTTCGTGTTCGGCATGAAGCGCGCGATCTTCTCCAACGAGGCCGGCCAGGGCTCCTCGCCGATTGCCCACGCCGCCGCGAAAACCGACGAGCCGGCGCGCGAGGGCATCGTCGCCGGGCTGGAGCCGTTCATCGACACGATCGTGGTCTGCACGTTCACGGCGCTGATCATTCTCTCGACCGGCATCTGGAACCGCGCGCCGGACGATCCACTCCCGGCCATGCCCGCGGTCAGTGCGACGAGCGACGGCTGGCAATTCGAGGACACGCGCCTGGCGGGCGATAGCTGGCGCGAAGGCGAACGCGTCGTGCTGGTTGTGGCGGCCGACGAGCGCGACGGCGGCTTCGACCAGTACCGGCTGGAAGGCTCGGTTGCCTTCGGCGCCGGTGGCTATTTCGTTCGCTGGGACCCGTTCGAGAGCGACGTCGAACCGCGCATCGTGGGCGACGGCCTGTACCGCTCCTACGTCGGCGCGGCGCTCACCGCCAAGGCCTTCGACACGGTCACGCCGGGCCTCGGCAAGTGGCT
>DATIUU010000093.1:0-3745 GCA_035466635.1 Woeseiaceae bacterium | reverse complement strand
GTCGCGAGCGCGGCGGTCGCCGTGGCGAGCTGCAGCGGCGTCGCCAGCATGTAGCCCTGGCCGATGGAAGCAATGACCGTCTCGCCCTGGAACCAGCGCTGGTCGGCGCGGTTGCGGAACGCCGAGCGCTTCCATTCCGTGGATGGAACCAGTCCCGATCGTTCGCCGACGACGTCAATGCCGGTATCGCTGCCGAGCCCGAAGCGCGTCAGGAAATCGTGCATGCGGTCGATGCCGATGTCGTTGCTGATCTCGTAGAAGTAAACGTCGCAGGACTGCGAGATCGCATCGTGAATATCCATCGCGCCGTGTCCTTCCGGCTTCCAGTCGCGGTAGCGGTGCGTCGTGTTGGGCAGCATGAAGTAGCCGTGGCAGAACGTCCGGCGTTGCAGGTTGGTCGCTCCCGTCTCCAGCGCCGCGATTGCCAGCATCGGCTTGATGGTCGAGCCCGGCGGGTACGTTCCCCTGACGGCGCGATTGAACAGCGGCCGGTCCAGGTCGTGCTGCAACGCTGCGAACTGCGACTGGCTCATGCCGACGGCGAACAGGTTCGGATCGAACGCCGGTGCGCTGACGAGCGCGAGGATCTCCCCGCTCCAGGGATCGATGGCGACGACGGCGCCGCGCCGGCCAGCCAGCTTCTCGGTGGCGAGGCCCTGCAGGTCGAGATCGATGCTCAGGTAAAGGTTGTCGCCGGGCGCCGGGTGCTCGTCGGCCGGCAGGGTCTCCTGCAGGTCGCGGGATTCCACCGGCACCTGGCGGCCGCGCGCGTTGGTCACGATATGGCGGAACCCGGAGTCGCCGTGCAAGCGCGACTCGTAGCTGTTCTCGATGCCCGTCTTCCCGGTCTGAGTCGTGCCGGCATAACGCGACGGGTCGAGTCTCTCGAGGTCCGCCGTGGACAGCGCCCCGACGTAGCCGACGGCGTGGGCGATGTACTCGCCGTGCGGATAGTGGCGCACGAGCCGCGGCCTGAAGTCGACACCGGGGAAGCGCGGCCGCTGGATCGCGAATCTCGCGATCTGCTCGTCGTCGAGGCGCGGGTTCAGTGCCACCGGCTTGAAGCGCGGGCCGCTCGCGCTGAGGTCCTTGATACGCGGTATGTCGCCGGCCTCGATGAGGTCGAGCCCGACCAGCCGCTCGAGCGTCGCGTCGATATCCGGTACCTGCTCCGGAATGAGCTCGAGCTGGTAGGCCGGCAGGTTCTCCGCGAGTACCCGGCCCTGGCGGTCGAAGACCAGCCCGCGGATGGGCGGCACCGCTTCGATCCGGATCCTGTTGCCCAGCGAACGCTCGGCGAACTGCTCGTACTCGACGACCTGCAGCTGCACGAGCCGGCCGACCACGAGCCCCAGCAGGAGGATGCCGACGACGCCGGTGAGGATCACGCGTGCAATGAAGACGCGCCGCTCGGAATGGTGGTCCTTGATCGGGGACAGCAGGTCCAACTCAGCCTCCCGTCTGTACGCGGTAGCGCAGGCCTGACATCAGTATCGACAGGATGGGCCAGGCAATGGTTCCGGCGACGACCGGCCCCCAGTAATCGACCGCGGGCGCGGTCACGCCGGCGACACCGTTGATCCAGAACAGCAGGAACTGGTAGAGGGCGAGCAGCGCGAAGACCGTCGCGGTGAGCTGGGAGAGCGGGAATACCCGCATCAGGAGGTGGAACTTGACCGTGATGTAGACGATCACGCACAGCGCGAGCGCATGCTGGCCGAGCAACGTCCCCTGCGCGACGTCAAGGACGATGCCGAGCAGCCAGGCGATGCCGACGCTGTAGCTGCGCGGCACGGTCATCGCCCAGAACACCAGCACCAGCGCAAGCCAGTCCGGCCGGAACGGCTCCGCCGCGGCAGGCACCGGCGCGATCATCAGCATGAACGCGATGAGCAGCGTGATGAGCACCGGCAGCTGCCGCCTGGCCCGCGCGTTACTCATCGGGGACACCGCCGTCCTGCTGCCGCGTCCAGATGAGCATCACCTCGCGCACCTGGTCGAGGGCGGCCGCGGGTGTCGCTGAGACCTCAGCGAACGGTTCCTGGGGCAGGCGCGTGACCGTATCGACGATCGCGACCGGGTAGCCGGAGGGGAACGCGCCGCCGAGCCCCGACGTCACCAGCAGGTCACCGACTTCGATGTCGGCGTTGTTCGCGAGGAACGGCAGGCTGAGCCGCTTGTACTCGCCGGTACCGAAGGCGACGGTGCGCAGCCCGTTGCGGTTCACGACCACCGGCAACGCGTGGTCCGGGTCGCTGATCAGGATCGCCTGCGAGGTCGTCAGGCCGGCGCTGATCACCTGGCCGACGACACCGGACGCGTCGACGATCGCCTGGCCGTCGTAAACGCCCTCGCGGCTGCCCACGTCGAGCACGATGTTGTGCCGGTACGGGTTCGCATCGACTGCCATGATGCCGGCCACGCGGACTTCGCCACGCACCTGTTCGCGCGCATCGAGCATCGCGCGCAAGCGGTCGTTCTCCGCCTTGAGCGCGGCGAGTTCCTGCATGCGGCCGCGGGTGATCAGTGCCTCGGTCCTGAGGCGGCTGTTTTCCAGCTGCAACTGGTTCTTGCTCGCGGACGTCTCGCGCAGCCAGGCCCAGGTGCGCGCCGGCGTGTCGACTACGATCTGCACGGGGTAGACCGCGACACCGACGGCGTGGCGCACCGCATCGAGGTGATGCTCGCGGTTGTCGAGCCACATGAGCAGGATGCTCAGCACGATGAGCGCCAGGGCCCTGAAGCCCAGCGCCGGAATCCTTGCAGGGTTGCTGTTGCTTTGCGAACCGACCATCAGCAGTTAGCCGCTTGTTCGCACGGCGAAGTCACTCCAGTCCGAAGACCGCCGGTCCGTGCTCGTCGATGAGTTCGATAACGCGGCCGCCGCCGCGTGCAACGCAGGTCATGGGATCGTCGGCCACCACGACGGGCAGCCCTGTTTCTTCCATGAGCAGCTTGTCGAGGTCGCGCAGCAGTGCGCCGCCACCGGTGAGTACGATGCCGCGGTCCGCGACGTCCGCGCCCAGTTCCGGCGGGGTCTGTTCCAGCGCTTCCTTGACGGCGCCGACGATGCCTTGCAGGGGCTCCTGCAGTGCTTCGAGAATCTCGTTGCTGTTGAGCGTGAAGCTCCGCGGCACACCTTCCGAGAGGTTGCGACCCTTGACGGAGATCTCGAGCACTTCCTGGCCCGGGAACGCGGAGCCGATCTCGTGTTTGATGCGCTCGGCCGTTGCCTCGCCGATCAGGATGCCGTAGTTGCGGCGCACGTAATTGGTGATTGCTTCGTCGAAGCGGTCGCCGCCGATGCGCACCGACGCCGCGTACACGATGCCGTTGAGCGAGATGACGGCGACTTCCGACGTGCCGCCGCCGATGTCGAGCACCATGGAGCCGCGGGCTTCGTGAACCGGCATGCCGGCGCCGATCGCCGCGGCCATCGGCTCGTCGATCAGGAGCACCTTGCGGGCGCCCGCGCCTTCGGCCGATTCGCGGATCGCGCGCCGCTCCACCTGGGTGGAGCCGTAGGGCACGCAGACCAGCACCCGGGGACTGGGGCGGAAGAACCGGTTGCCGTGCGCCTTGCGGATGAAGTGCTGCAGCATCTTCTCGGTCACCGTGAAATCGGCGATGACGCCGTCCTTGAGCGGCCGGATGGCGGTGATATTGCCGGGCGTGCGGCCCAGCATGTTCTTCGCATCGGCGCCAACGGCCTCGACGACACGGCCGCCACGGCCGGAATCCTCGC
>DATIUU010000092.1:0-8893 GCA_035466635.1 Woeseiaceae bacterium | reverse complement strand
TCGGCCGGCAGGATCTCCTCGGTGCCCGGCACGGTTTCCGGCCGGCGGCGGCCGTCCGCGCCCGGCTCGCCGAGGCGCGTCTCGATGACCTTGACGCCGGTCACCCGGTCGCTGCCGACGATCTCGAGCGGCTGCCGGTTGAAGAGGAAGCGGATGCCTTCCTCCTTGCTGTTGCGGACTTCGCGCCGCGAACCCGGCATGTTTTCCTCGTCGCGGCGATAAGCGCAGCTGACGCTCGCCGCACCCTGGCGAATCGCCGTGCGGTTGCAGTCCATGCCGGTATCGCCGCCGCCGAGCACGACGACGTGCTTGCCGGCGAGGTCGATGTGCTGCAGCGAGTCGTCCTCGATGCCCATCAGCCGGTTCACGTTGGAAACGAGGTACGGCAAGGCATCGTAAACGCCGTCCAGTTCCTCGCCCGGGAAACCGCCGCGGACGGAAGTGTACGTGCCCATGCCCAGGAACACGGCGTCGAACCCGGCCAGCAGGTCCTCGAACGGCTTGTCTTTCCCGATGCGGGTATTGAGCACGAACTTCACGCCCATGCCCTCGAGTAGCGCGCGCCGCTGGCGCACGATGGCTTTCTCGAGCTTGAACGGCGGAATGCCGAACGTCAGCAGGCCGCCGATCTCCGGGTAGGCGTCGAAGACCACGGAGCGAATGCCCTCGCGCGCAAGGATGTCGGCCGCCGCGAGGCCGGCCGGTCCGGCGCCGACGATGGCCACGCGCTTGCCGGTGTCGACGACGTTCGACATGTCGGGGCGCCATCCCAGCTTGACCGCCTCGTCGGTGATGTAGCGCTCGACGTTGCCGATGCTCACCGCGCCGAGGCCGTCGTTCAGCGTGCAGGCGCCCTCGCACAGCCGGTCCTGCGGACAGACGCGGCCGCAGATCTCGGGCAGGGAATTGGTCTGGTGCGAGAGTTCCGCTGCCTCGAACAGCTTGCCTTCCTCGATCAGTGCCAGCCAGTTCGGGATGTAGTTGTGCACCGGGCACTTCCACTCGCAATAGGGGTTGCCGCAGGACAGGCAGCGGCCGGCCTGCTGCGCGGCGTCGGCGCCGTCGTAGCTGCCGTAGATCTCGCCGAAGTGGCGCACGCGCTCCTCCGGCGGCTGTTTCTCGGGATCGCGCCGTGGAACTTCCAGGAATTGCAGCGGGTACTTGGGCATCAGGTCTGAGCACGCACTGCAGGAGCGGTTTTCGAAGCGCGACCGGGCTTGTTCGCGGTTCGAGAAGCGCTGCTACAGAAAGCGACTGGTTTGAACCCGATCGCGCTTCGAGAAGCGCTCCTACAGGAGACGACTGGTTTGAACCTGATCGCAAACTGTAGGAGCGGTTCTCGAACCGCGAATGGTTTGAGCCCGCTCGCGCGCTGTAGGAGCGGTTCTCGAACCGCGAATGGTTTGAGCTCGATCGAGCGTCGAGACGCGCTCCTACATAAAGCCATCGGCCCCGTCATGCTGCCTGCCTCAGGGATTCGATCAGCGAACCGAGCTCCGCGGCCTTCGGCTTCACCAGCCAGAACTTCGGCAGGAACGAACGGTAATCCTCGAGGATCATCTCACCCCATTCGCTGCCGGTCGCCTCGATGTGCGCCATGATCAGCGAACGCAGGTGGTGCACGTGCGCCTCCATGCTCTCGGGCGACACGCGGTGAATGTCGATGAGCTCGTGGTTGTAGCGGTCGACGAAATCGCGGTCGATATCCAGCACGTACGCGAAGCCGCCCGTCATGCCCGCGCCGAAGTTCACGCCGGTGCGGCCCAGCACCACGATCACGCCGTCCGTCATGTATTCGCAGCAATGGTCGCCCGCGCCCTCGATGACGGCGGTGGCGCCGGAGTTGCGCACGGCGAAGCGCTCGCCGGCGCGGCCGGCCGCGAACAGCTGCCCGCCGGTCGCACCGTACAGGCAGGTGTTGCCGACGATCGCCGTTTCCCGCGCGACGTAGCGCACGTTTTCCGGCGGCCGGATCGTGATGCGGCCGCCCGACATGCCCTTGCCGACATAGTCGTTGGCATCGCCGACGAGATTCAGGTCCAGCCCGGCGACGTTCCAGGCGCCGAAGCTCTGGCCCGCCGTACCCAGCAGCCGGACGTCGAGCGGCGCGTCGCGCATGCCCTCGTTGCCGTGCAATTTCGCGATCTCGCCCGACAGCCGGGCGCCGATCGATCGATCCGAGTTACGGACCTCGAACGCGAAGCTGCCGCCGGTCTTGTTGCGGATCGCCTCCCGCGTCACCTCGAGCATCGTCTCCGCCAGCTCGCCCTTGTCGAACGGCGCGTTGCGGAGTTCGGTGCAGAACTGCGGAACGTCGCTCGCGACGCCGGCGTCGGACACGATGGGCGACAGGTCGAGGCGCGCCTGCCTGGCCGTCAGGCCCGGCTGCAGCTCGACGAGATCGACGCGCCCGATCAGTTCTTCGAGCGAGCGGATGCCGAGCTCGGCCATGCGCTCGCGGACCTCCTGCGCCACGAAGCGGAAGAAGTTGATGACCATCTCGGGCAGGCCGACGAAATACTCGCTGCGCAGCACGTTGTTCTGCGTGGCGACGCCGGTTGCGCAGTTGTTCAGGTGGCAGATACGCAGGTACTTGCAGCCGAGCGCGACCATCGGCGCCGTGCCGAACCCGAAGCTCTCGGCCCCGAGCACCGCCGCTTTCAGGACGTCGAGGCCGGTCTTGAGGCCGCCGTCCGTCTGCAGCCGCACCTTGTGGCGCATGCCGTTCTTGCGCAGTACCTGGTGCGCTTCCGACAGACCGAGCTCCCACGGGCTGCCCGCGTATTTCACCGAGCTGAGCGGACTCGCGCCGGTGCCGCCGTCGTAACCCGAGATCGTGATCAGGTCGGCGTAGGCCTTCACCACGCCGGCCGCGACCGTGCCGACGCCGGGCTCGGCGACCAGCTTCACCGACACCAGCGCGTCGGGATTGACCTGCTTGAGATCGAAGATGAGCTGCGCCAGGTCCTCGATCGAGTAGATGTCGTGGTGCGGCGGCGGCGAGATGAGCCCCACACCGGGCTTCGCATAGCGCAGCCGCGCGATGAGTTCGTTGACCTTGTGGCCCGGCAGCTGCCCGCCCTCGCCCGGCTTCGCGCCCTGCGCGATCTTGATCTGGATGACCTCGGCATTGACGAGGTACTCGGCGGTCACGCCGAAGCGGCCGGATGCGACCTGCTTGATCTTGGATACGCGCTCACTCTTGTAGCGCGCCGGGTCTTCGCCGCCCTCACCCGAATTCGAGCGCGCGCCGATCCGGTTCATGGCGATCGCGAGCGCCTCGTGCGCCTCGGGCGACAAGGCACCGAGCGACATGCCGGCGCTGTCGAAACGCGGCAGGATGGCCTCGACCGGCTCCACCTCGTCGAGCGCCACCGGCGGCCCCGCGGGTTTCAGCTGCATGAGGTCGCGCAGCGTCGAAACCGGCCGTTCGTTCACGAGCCCTGCGTAGGCGCGATAGCGGTCGTAGTCGCCGGAACGGACCGCTGCCTGCAGCGTCGCGATGACGTCCGGGTTGTAACAATGGTATTCGCCGCCGTGCACGTACTTGAAAAGGCCGCCCTGGGTGATCGGCTCGCGCGGTTCCCACGCCAGCTTCGCGAGCGCCTGCTGGTCGCTCAGCAGGTCGTCGAAACCCGCGCCCTGGATGCGCGAGGTCGTGCCCCTGAAACAGCGGGACACGATCTCGTCGGCGAGGCCGACGATCTCGAACAGCTGCGCGCCGCGGTAGCTCGAGATCGACGAGATGCCCATCTTCGACATGATCTTGAACAGGCCCTTGCGGATGCCGCGCCGGTAGCTGCGGCCGAGCTGCTGCTGCTTGCCGACGTTGCCGCGCTTGCCGATGTCGTGCAGCGACTGGTACACGAGGTACGGGTACACCGCCGTCGCGCCGTAGCCGATGAGGCAGGCGAAATGGTGCGGATCGCGCGCCACGCCGGTCTCCACGATGATGTTGGCGTCGCAGCGCAGCCCCTTCACGACGAGGTGGTGATGCACCGCGCCGGTCGCCAGCAGCGCGTGCACCGGCAGCTTGCCCTGCCGCAGGTAGCGGTCGCTCAGCATGATGATGAGTTTGCCGTTCCTGACGGCGCTCTCCGCCTGCTCGCAGATGCGGTCGAGGGCCTCTCGCAGCGACAGCGTGTCGTCGACATTCAGATCGACGAACTCGTAATTCTTTTCGTGCATGTCGGGCCCGAGCAGCTGGCGCAGCTTTTTCTGCGACAGCACCGGTGAGTTCATGATCACCTGCTGCGCATGCTGGGGGCCGATGTCGAACAGGTTGGACTCGCGGCCGATGTTCGTCTGCAGCGACATCACGATACGCTCGCGCAGCGAGTCGATGGGCGGGTTCGTGACCTGCGCGAACTGTTGCCGGAAGTAGTCGAACGGCGAA
The DNA here is from genome assembly GCA_035466635.1 of Woeseiaceae bacterium. GTDB lineage: Bacteria > Pseudomonadota > Gammaproteobacteria > Steroidobacterales > Woeseiaceae > UBA1847. The sequence continues at coordinate 4,497 of DATIUU010000092.1, read as the reverse complement.
CGCACCTTGCTGGAGAGCACCGCCATCGGGGTGTCGTCGCCCATCGAGCCGACCGCTTCCTGCTCGGCTTTCGCCAGCACCGCGATCACGTCGTTGAGTTCCTCGCGGCTCACGTTGAACATCTTCTGGTACACCGCGAGCGTCGCCGGGTCGAACGGCTCCGCCGCCGTGTGCGTGTCGATGAGTTCCGAGTCGAGGTAGCGCACACCCTGCTTCAGCCATTTCTTGTAGGGCGCGCGGCTCTTCAGCCGGTCGTGGATCTCGTCGGTGTCCAGCAGCCCGCCGTTGACGAGGTCGACGGCGAGCATCTCTCCCGGGCCGAGGCGCCCCTTCTCGACCACGTCTTTCTCGGCGTAGTCGTAGACACCGATCTCCGAGGCGATGGTGATGTGGCGGTCCCTGGTGATGACGTAGCGCGCCGGCCGCAGGCCGTTGCGGTCCAGGCAACAGGCGGCATAGCGGCCGTCGGTCAGCACGATGCCGGCCGGCCCGTCCCAGGGTTCCATCTGGCAATCGAAGAACTCGTAGAACGCGCGCACCTCGGGATCGATGTCGTCCACGGTCTGCCAGGCCGGCGGCAGCAGTATGCGCATGGCCTGCAACACGTCCATGCCGCCCGCCCGCATCACCTCGAGCATGTTGTCGAGACTCGACGAATCGGACCCGGTGAGCGAGATGATCGGGTCGAGATCCGAGATGTCGTCCAGCTTGTCGGAGCGGAAGTTCTTGGCGCGCGCCTGCGCCCAGTTGCGGTTGCCCTGGATCGTGTTGATCTCGCCGTTGTGCGCGAGGAAGCGGAACGGCTGCGCGAGGCGCCACTCGGGCAGCGTGTTGGTCGAGAACCGCTGGTGAAACAGGCACACGGACGACTCGAGGCGCGGATCGCGCAGGTCCGGGTAAAAGTCCGGCAGCGCCGCGGGCATGATCATGCCCTTGTAGCTGATCGTCACGGACGACAGGCTGGCGATATAGGTCTCGCGGTCCTCGAGGCGGTTCTCGGCGCGGCGCCGCGCGAGGAACAGGCGCCGGTTGAAGCGACCGCGCTGCATCCCCTCCGGCGCATTCACGAAGACCTGCTCGATGCGCGGCAGGGTCTTGAGCGCGACTTCGCCGCAGGCCGAGGGGTCGGTCGGGACTTCGCGCCAGCCCGCGACCTCGAGCCCCTCCTCGCGGATGGCGGTTTCGATGACGGCACGCGCCGCAGCGGCGACCGCCTTGTCGTGACTCAGGAACACGGGCCCGGCGGCGAATCGTTCGGCGAGCCTGAAACCGAGCTCCTTGCCGACCTCGCGCAGGAAACCGAACGGCAGCTTGATCAGGAGACCGCAGCCGTCGCCCGTCTTGCCGTCCGCGGCCACGGCGCCGCGATGCGTGAGGCGGGCCAGTGCGGCGATCGCGGTTTGCACGACGAAATGGCTGGGCAGGTCGTCGAGATTGGCGATCAGCCCGAAACCGCAGCTGTCGCGCTCGAACGAAGGGTCGTAAAGCCCTGCTGCACCTCGTTGTACCGATCGCTCCGTCATAGTCGCCCCGGGAATCGCGCGGCGCGCCCCCCGCTGATGAGTTTTCACTGAAATTCGGTGGTTGGCAGCAGCCAACCCGAGCGATCAAGTATATGTCAGGCCCTGCAGCACCCGCGAGTGCGCCGCAGCAAGTTAAATTAAAACAGTTACTTACGGCTCTTCGCGGCAGACTCGCCGACAGCCGTTTCCATGGTTACGCGCGTAACCATGGCGCCGCGCTAGTCGTCGTTGTCGGCCGCCAGTGCGCCCGCGTCGAGGCGTATCGAGCCCTGGCTGCGGAACGAAACCGGTTTCGCGAGCGGCACGTCGATCGCGAGACTGCCCTCGAGCGCGTAGGGGATGTCCCGGTAGATGCCTTCGCGGACGATGAACATCAGTTGCGGCGCCGTGTGCATCAGGTCGACGTCGACGGTGATGGCGAAGTGACTGTCACCACCTGCAGGTACAGTGAACGCGCCTTGCGTTTCGCCGCTCGCGAGGCGCAGCCCCTCGAGTTCGACGCCGTAGGCCACCGAGCGGATCGGCAGCGGGAACGGGTTGGGATTGACCACGTCGAAATCCAGCACGAAGGTCTGGCCGTCGAGATCGATGTCCGTGACTGCCACGTTGCGCAGGCTCACGCCGGGTTTCTCGATCGACACGCCGGTACTCGCGCATCCGGCCGCGAAGCACGCGAGCGCGCTCAAACCTATCATCCTGACACGGGCGGTTTCCATCGTGGTGACCTCCTAACGCAGCTCGGTGCCGACGTCGTTCCAGCGGCCGCCGACCAGCAGCCACTCACCACCCGACTTTTCGAGGTCCAGCTCGAATGCGTAGGCATCCGCGTTGAAGCCCAGCGCGGAATCCGTGGTGGCGCCCATCGCGACGGTGAGCATTACCTGCGCGGCGGTCTCGTCGAAGACAGCGATGTCGTCGATGCTGACCAGCAGCCCGACCTTGTTCGCGCGCAGGAAATAGAAGCGAAACAGGTTTTCGATGTCCTCACGGGAATTACCGCGCGCATCGCTGTAAGTTGGCGCGATCATGTCCATCAGCGCGCCGCGGTCCTTGCTCTCGGCCGCCTCGTGGCCCCGATCCACCCAGGCGCGAAGCTGTTGCTCGGCATTCCCCGGCGCTCCCCCGCACGACGCCAGCGCTGCCGCGAGCAGCGCGGTCAGCAAGGGACGCCATAGCGTGGCTCCGGTCGGCGTCCGGATGTCGGTTGCGTCGGCCATCATCTGCTACAGTCTACTGATAATGCCGGTAGCGATCGGCCGCTGCGATCCGAACTGTGACGCACGTCCCATTTCGCCGCCGGTTCGGCGGTTCTCCAGGCGGGCTTGCCCCGGCACCGGGACACACTATGTCAGTCAAACTTCTTTCAGAGAGCAGGGGCGCGACCATCACCGACGAGGACCAGGCGCGCATCGAAGCGATTCTCGCGTTCTGGTTCAGGCAACACGAACTCAGCGCGCCGCAGATCGACCGCCGCATGGACATCTGGTTCGGCGAAGACGCGGCGTTCGACCACGAGATCCGGCAGAACTTCGCGGCCGACATCGAAAAAGCCTCCGACGGCAAGCTCGATCACTGGGCGGAAGAACCCCGCGGCCGGCTGGCGCTGATCCTGCTACTCGACCAGTTCCGCCGCAATATCTATCGCGGCACGGCCAAGGCCTACGAGAAGGACAGGGCCGCGCTGAAGTTGTGCGTCGAGGGCGCGATGCAGAAGAAAGACCGCGGCCTGACGCCGATACAGCGGGCATTCTTCTACATGCCGTTGCAGCACGCCGAGTCGCCCAAGGTGCAGGCGAAGTCCGTGGAGCTGTTCAGCAAGCTTGCCGAATCGGTGTCGCCCACCTTCCAGGAGACGTTCCTGACCATCGTGCAGTTCGCGGAGCTGCACCGCGACATCATCGACCAGTACGGCCGCTTTCCGCACAGGAATGCACTCCTCGGCCGCGAAAACACCCCGCAGGAAGACGAATACCTCGCGGGGGATGCACCCGATTTCGGCCAGGGGAACTAGGGTCAAAGTTCCCTGGGGAGACTCTGTATCTCGTCCAGTGCCGCGCGCGAGATGCGTGCGTAGCGCAGCGTCAGCATGACGGCGGCCACGGTCAGGCCGGCCACGAACCCGCCCCAGATGTAATTCGGCGGCAGCTTGTAGGTGACCGCGGCCAGGTAGGCGAGCGGGAATGCGATGATCCAGTAGGCGAAGATGTTGACCGCCATCGGTACCCGCGTGTCCTTGTAGCCGCGCAATGCCCCGGCGGCACCGATCTGGATACCGTCCGCCACCTGGAAGATCGCCGCCATCAGCAGCAGGGAAATCGCGATGCCCTTCACTGCCACGTCCTGCGTGTAGATGCTCACGACCGCGTCGCGGAACAGCAGCAGGAACGTTGCCGAGCAGGCCATGAACAGCGCGCAGACGAAGATGCCGAAGCCCCCGGCGAAGCGCGCGTACTCGACGTCGCCCCTGCCCAGCGCATGGCCGACGCGCACGGTGATCGCCGAGTTCAAAGCCAGCGGCACCATGAACATCGTCGACGCGAAGTTGATGGCGATCTGGTGAGCGGCGGTGATTTCCGGGCCGAGGGTGCCCATGAGGATCGACACCGCATTGAACAGTCCCGCTTCAGCCGTGATCGTGATGGCGATCGGCACGCCGAGAAAAACGATCTCCTTCAGCACGTTGGGGCGCATCGGCGACAGCCGCGAGAACAGGTCCAGTGGCTCGTACTTCCTGCTCGACAGCATGTAGGTCGCCAGCACGATCGCGATGATCCACATGGTAATGCCGCTGGCGAGACCGCAACCCACCGCACCCATGGCAGGCGCGCCCAGATTGCCGAACATCAGCACCCAGTTCAGGAACACGTTGCAGGCCAGCGCGAATATGGAGGTGTACATGATTGGCTTCGTGTAACCGATACCCTCCGTCGTGAACCGCAGCGCCAGGAAGATGAACATCCCCGGAGCGCCCAGC
>DATIUU010000091.1:0-6512 GCA_035466635.1 Woeseiaceae bacterium | reverse complement strand
CGCGTTGCAATCCTTGTAAAGGGCTTGCCATTCACGGCGGATCGCGCCTTGCACTGTCGGCACAGGCGCACTCTGAATGTCACAAGATTATCGGCGGGGTACACTAGGTACGGTCACGGGCCTTCGTCGCCGTGCCTGACGGGCGCCCGCTCCGTCAGCCCGAACACCTTGAGCGCGAACGCATAATCGTGCGTCCGCTCTTTCAGGCGCTCGAAGCGCGCAGCCGAGCCGGCGTGGCCGGCGTCCATGTTCATCTTCAGGAAAAACGGGCCGCCGTTCGCTTCGTCGCGTAGCCGGGCGATCCACTTCGCGGGCTCCCAGTAGGTCACGCGGTAGTCGGTGAGCCCGCCGGTGGCGAGTACCGGCGGGTAGTCGACGTCGCTTCGTATGTTCTCGTACGGCGAATACGCGGCGATCGTCGCAAATGCCTGCGGGTCGTTGATCGGGTCACCCCATTCGACCCACTCCGGCGGCGTCAGGGGCAGTTCGGCATCGGAAATCGTGTTGATGACGTCGACGAACGGAACGGCGGCAATGGCGCCGCCGAACAGGTCGGGGCGCAGGTTCAGTGTTGCGCCGACGAGCAAGCCGCCCGCGGATCCGCCATAGATGACCGTTTCGCCCTTGCGCCCGTAACCGCGCTTCTGCAGCTGTTCCGCAACGGTCGCGAAGTCGGAGAACGAGTTCATCTTGTTCCCGAGCTTGCCGTCGAGGTACCACTGCCGGCCTTTGGCTGCGCCACCGCGAATGTGTGCGATGGCGTAGATGACGCCGCGGTCGACGAGCGACAGGACGCTCGTATTGAACCCGGCCGGCATCGTCAGGCCGTAACTGCCGTAGCCGTACAGGAACAGCGGCGCCGTGCCGTTCACCGGCGTTGCCTTGAGCCGCAGCACGGTGACGGGCACCTCGGCCCCATCCGCGGCGGTAATGAACAGCCGCTCGACGACGTACAGCGCGGGATCGTGGCCGCTCGGCACTTCCTGGGCCTTCCTCAGGACGCGCTCGCGAGTTTTCATGTCGAAGTCGAAGGTCTGCTCGGGCGTCGATGGCGACTCGTAGCTGAATCGCAGGATGCTGGTGTCGAACTCGAAGCCCGGCGACAGGCCGAGGTCGTAGGCGGCCTCGTCGAAGTCGATCTCGAACACCTCGTCCAGTTCATAGTCGGATACCACGATCCTGGGCAGCGCGTTTTCGCGCTCCAGGCGTACGAGGCGGTCCCCGAAGGTCACCATGTCGCTGATGTAGGTGCCGGCCCTGTGCGGCAGCCAGGGTTGCCAGTTTTCGCGGCCCGGTTTCGACACCGGGGTGCGCATGATCTTGAAGTCGACCGCGTCGCCGGCGTTCGTGAGGATGTAGAAATGATCACCGGCATGGTCAACCTGGTAGAGCTCGTCTTCGAGCCGGGCGGCGACCATGGCCGGTTCCGTCCCGGGGCGGGCGTCTGCGCGCAGGTAGCGGTACTCGCTGGAGGTGCTCTTGCTGGAGATGATGAATATGAATTCACCGCTCTGCGACCTGGCGATGTCGAGAAAATAGCTGTCGTCGGGCTCCTCGTAGACCAGCCGGTCATCGGCGGGACTCGTGCCGAGGAGATGGTGTCTGACGCGCTTGGGTCGCTGGTTGTCGTCGCGCTCGACATAGAAGAAAGACTTCGAGTCGGCGGCCCACACGACCGAGCCGTCGGTCGACGGGATCGTCTCTGCGTATTCGTCCCCGGAGTCGATCAAGCGGATGCGGATGTCGTAGTACTCGGACCCGAGCCGGTCGACCCCGTAAGCGATCAGCGCGTGGTTCGGGCTGTGGTCGACCGCGCCGATGCGGAAGAACTCTTCTCCCTCGCCCTCGAGATCGCCGTCATACAGAATCGTCTCGGGGCCTCCGTCACGGGGCGTGCGCACGTACACCGGGTACTCGCCGCCGTCGCGGTATCGAACGGCATAAGCGAACCTGCCGTCGAGCGCCGGCACGGTACTGTCGTCCTCCTTGATGCGGCCACGCATTTCCGCGAACAGTTGCTCCCGGAGGGTCCCGAGGTCGTCGGTGGCGTCCTCGTAGTAGGCATTCTCGGTGTCGAGGTGCACGCGAACGTCGTCGTCCAGCGTGCCGGGGTCGCGCAGGACCTCCTGCCAGTCCTCGTCGCGCAACCATGCGTAGTTGTCGATGCGCTTGACGCCGTGCTGCTCGATTTCCACCGGGCGCTTGTCGGCCACTGGCGGGGTGGCCGACAGTTCGGCAAAAGGTCCATTGAGTGGCTTCGGCATGTCGGCTCGGCTCGAGGTCGGGTCGTCGGATTCTGGGCCGCAGGCTGCGACGGCCAGTGCCACCAGGAGCAGCGATAATTGCAATTGCGGTCGCATGGCCTTGCCCCTCGCGCCGCTCCCGGGTGGCCGGAAACGCCGCATCGTACTACTCCATCAACGGGTCGTCACGTAGAAGAGATACCCGGCATAAAGTGCAATGAAGACCACGCCGTGGGACCTCAGGATCGAGTTGTCGCGGCTGGTCGTGAGGGCGAGGAGGATGAGGGCGCTGGAGCAGATCACCATCACCAGGTCCGAGTTGTTCACGACTTCGAACGGGAGTTCGACCAGGCTGGACGTAAAACCGAGCACCCACAGGAGATTGAAAATATTCGAGCCTACGACGTTGCCGACCGCGATATCGGTTTGATTGCGGTACGCGGCCACCGCCGAAGCGACGATTTCGGGACTCGATGTGCCGACCGCGACGATCGTGAGGCCTATCAAGGCGTCGTCGACGTTCAGCGTCCGGGCGATGCCGACAGCCCCGTCCACCACCCAGCCGCCGCCGAAGTAGAGCGCGGTCACGCCCAGCACGATATGCACCGCGGAACGCGTTGCCGTCAGGCTCCTGGGTATGTCATCGCTGAGGTGCGTGCCGTTGCGACTGATCTTGTAGACGTAGAGCATGAACAGCGCGAAGAAGAACAGCAGGATCCCGCCGTCGAGCCGGCTGATGCTGAGTTCGTGGTAGCTGGAAAACAGCGCCGCGTTTGCGAGGAAACCGACCAGCAGGGCGGCGGTCAGCGAGAACGGGATCTCGGACACAACCGTAGAGTCCTTTACGGGCAAGGGGCGGATCACCGCCGCGATCCCCAGCACCAGGAGGACGTTTGCTATGTTACTGCCGATAACGTTGGCGATTGCGAGATCGGCATTGTGGCGCAGGCCGGACACCAGCGTTACCACCATCTCGGGCAACGACGTGCCGAACGACACGACCGTCAGGCCGATGACGAGCGAAGAGATGCCCAGCCGCCCGGCAATCGACGAGGCGCCGGAAACAAGCAGGTCCGCTCCCTTTATCAGGAGAGCCAGGCCACCGAGCAGAAGGAGAGTATCAATCAAGGCGGTTGAAACGACGTACCGGTCGGCAAGTAGAATTCAGTGCTAACTATACTGATTGTCCCGCCGGGATGCGCGCTTTAGTCTCCTGGGAAGGTCCCGTACGACAGAGTAATCAGGAGCGATCCATGATGTACCGAGTAATTGCCAGCGCGATGCTGGTCATCGCCGTGGCGGCTGCGCACGCGGCGTCGATCGATACGGAACGGCTGTCCTCGATCGTGAAGGAACTGGCCTCGGACGCCTACGAGGGACGCGCACCCGGTACCGCGGGCGGCCGGAAAACCGTCGACTACCTGGTGGGGCAGTTCCGCGCGCTCGGCCTGCAGCCGGGCGGTGACAACGGCACCTGGACCGACAACGTGCCGATGATCCACACGCTGTTCGATGGGCCCGGCGAGATGCGTTTCGTCGTTGCCGGCGATGCACAGGCGCTAAAGCAAAAAGTGGACATCGAGGCGAGCACGGTTCGGGCGGTGGACGCGATCGACATCGATGCCCCCGTCGTCTTCGTGGGATTCGGCGCCTACGCGCCCGAGCGCGACTGGGATGACTACGGCGACATCGACCTGCGTGGCAAGGTCGCGCTGTTCCTCGTCAACGACCCCGACTTCGCCGCCCAGCCGGGAGAGCCGGCGGCCGGGCGCTTCGGCAACCGCAAGATGACTTATTACGGCCGCTGGGCCTACAAGTTCGAAGAGGCCGCGCGGCGGGGCGCCATCGCGGCACTGGTGATACACGAGACGGAAGCGGCCGGTTACGGCTGGAACGTCGCGTCGTCCTCGCCGGGTGAAAACTACGCGGTGATCTCTGCCGATGAGTCCGAGCCGCCGGTGCTGCTGCAGGGCTGGCTGCACCTGGACGCGGCGGCAGCGTTGATGAGCAGTGCGGGCTACGATCTCGATGCGCTGCGCACCCGCGCCCGGAGTCCGGATTTCGAGGCTTTCGAGATGGACGACGTGCGTTTCACAGCGAGCGTTGCAGTCAACGTCGATCACTTCGAGAGCAGCAACGTGCTCGCGTTATTGCCGGGCAAGGAGCACCCCGACGAGGTGCTCATGGTCTCCGCCCACTGGGACGCGTACGGCGTGGGCGAGCCGGACGAGCAGGGGCGCACGATCCGGCCGGGAGCCAACGACGATGCGCTGGGGAGTGCGGGTGTTCTCGAGATAGCGCGCGTGCTGAAGGCGGCGCCGCCGCTCGGGCGCAGCGTGGTATTCGCGGCCTGGACGGCCGAGGAGAGCGGCTTGCTCGGCTCGGCCGCCTATGCGAAGGACCCGGTCTATCCGCTGCAGAAGACGGTCGCGAACCTGACGCTGGACATTCTGAACACCGCCGGGCCGTCGCGCGATGTCGTGCTCGTCGGGGAAGGCCAGAGTGAACTCGAGGACGACCTGGCGCGGGCTGCCGCCGCCCAGGGGCGCAAGGTCACGCCCGAGAGCCTGCCCGAAAACGGGCTCTTCTACCGGGCCGACCATTTCCCGATGGCGCGCGGCGGGGTGCCGGTTTTGCTGATCATGCAGATAGCCGGTGCTGCGGATCTCGTTGACGGCGGCCGGCAGGCGGGCAAGGCATGGATCGATGACTACATCGGCAACTGCTACCACCAGACCTGCGATGCCTGGGATCCGGACTGGGATCTTCGCGGCGCCGCGCAGGACATCGAGCTGTTCCGCATGATCATCGAGGACCTCGGCAACTCGCGCCGCTGGCCGGAATGGAAAGCGGGCTCGGACTTCAGGGCCGAGCGGGAGCGAAGCGCGGACGCGCGCCGGGAGCGGTAGGGGGGACGGTTGGATTACCTGTCGCTGCTGTTCGGCCTCGCGGGGCTCTGGTTCGGCACGGAGCTGACGATTCGCGGTGCCGTCACCGTGGCGTCGCGGCTCGGCGTGTCGGAGTTCATCGTCGGTGTCGCCATCCTGTCGATCGGCAGCGACCTGCCGGAACTCGCGATCGCTATCGACGGCGGCATCATCAACCTGCACGAGGGCGACGCATCCGATGTCGTCGTCGGCACCGCGATCGGCAGTTCCCTCGGCCAGATCGGGTTCGTGCTCGGGGCGGCGGCGCTGTTTTCCTACCTGACCCTGCCGCGGAGCATGGTTTTCCGGCACGGCAGCGTGTTGCTCGGTTCGGCCGTGCTGCTCGGCGTCTTCGGCTTCGACGGAACGGTGTCGAGAGCCGAGGGCCTGGCGCTGCTGGTCGTCTATCTCATCTACTTTGCCGCGCTGTTCGGTGAGCGGCACGAGAGCAGCGACCCGGCAGGGGAAAGCGGCGGCGCGGGCACCGGCAAAGCCTGGCTGTACCTCCTGACCGGCCTCGCCATCGTCGGTATCAGCGCGGAACTGACGGTACATGGCGCCATCTCGGTCGCGGCGGCGCTGGATATCAGCGAGGCATTCGTCGCGGTCGTGATCATCGGCCTGGGGACCAGCCTCCCGGAGCTCTCCATCTCGGTCGGTGCGGCAGTGAAGCAGAAGGCGCGCATGTCGGTGGGAAACCTCGTCGGCAGCAACATTTTCGATACGCTGGTGCCGGTCGGGGCCGCCGCGGCGATCGCCACCTTGCGCTTCGACGCCAACCTGCTGCATTTCGAACTGCCGTTCCTGTTTTTCCTGACGCTGACCGTGCTGGTGTTCTTCCTGCGCAAGCGCGGCATCCAGAAAAGCGAAGCGGTCATCGTGCTGGCGCTCTACGGCAGCTATCTGCTCCTGAAATCGTTCCGTACCTTCTGAGGCCCGGTTTGTATCCGCGTCGCAGAGCAGCCATAATCGCGGCCGGTCCGCGCCGGCTTCCCCGCGACGGCCAGCCGTGAACTCCGTCAGGCCCGGAAGGGAGCAGCGGTAGCGGTGACGCCGGGTGCCGGGGATCCGCTGGCGCGGGCCACTCCTCCGGCCGGGCGCTGCAGGCCGCCGCGCGCTGCCTCTTGCGGCAGGAGGTCGGTGCGTTACACTGGCTGACTTCTGTGGCTGTCGGCCTACGACTCTTGGTTGCGGTATGAGCTATCTCGTTTTGGCCCGGAAATGGCGGCCAAAAACCTTCGCGGACACGGTCGGGCAGGAGCATGTGCTCAAGGCCCTGGTCAATGCGCTCGACTCCGGCCGCCTGCACCACGCGTACCTGTTCACGGGCACCCGCGGCGTG